>DAONFJ010000004.1:0-28616 GCA_035403545.1 Spirochaetota bacterium | reverse complement strand
CAAAACATAAAATAACTCAGATGTGATAATTTCTTTCAGGTTACAAATATACTAAAGCTGCCGTAGTATTTCAAGAATAACATACTTTTAAAAAAAAATAATAATAAACAACTTTGATAAAGTGACACTTTAGTGTATTGTTGACTCAGATTAAATAATTGATTGATTTTTTTATGCGGAACCGGAATAGGTTAAAAATTAAGTCATTGTTTTCCAATGTTATAATTAAAACAGATTATTTCAGTATAATTAATTTGTTATATTATTCCCACTGTAAATAGCAGCAGGGAGTAATAAAATACTTTTATACTTTTAAATTTTATGAATAAGATTCATATATAATTACCTTACAAAAATGAATAATAAAATGATAAAAAAAATAATACTTCCGGCAATTTTAACTCTGATAATAATTAATCCGCTGCATTCATCAGAGATAGAAAAACTCTGGGGAATTTCTAAAACTGATCTTATCAGCAGTTTAAAGCTTGAGAACTATAATTCGTTTAAACCGGAAGACAATCCGGAATACAGCAACAGAATTGTTGACTTTTTCAGCTCGATGAATCCGGAAGGGAGAGCCGGGATTACTATTATAAAAATTTATGGCACCCCTGAGACAGATTACTGCTTCTTCAATGAAAAACTGTACTCAATGTCCGAAGAGTGGGGAAACATTGACAGAACCAGCGCATATAATCTTCTGAAAACACTTAAGGAAAAATATTCCGAACAATCAAAAGATGAAAAAAGTCCCGATACTATATATAGTTTTAAAAAAAATAAAACAAAAGTTCTCCTTTATAAAAAAGTGATTGATGAAAAATCAGTACAGATAAAAATATTCTATTACTCCACTGACCTGTTCAGAATGTTTCTCAGTGAATAAAAAAAATTATTTTTAAAAAAAGTTGCCATTTATGCTTGACAGTTTTCTTGTATCGAAACATATTTGCCCCCGTACTAAATTGAATTTAAATGAGAAGCGAAGGTATTTCAGTTGGCTAATATAAAACAGCAGAAAAAAAGAGACATCACAAACGAAAAAAGAAGAGTGAAAAACTCTCAGGTTAAGTCTACTATCAGAACAGCGGCTAAAAAAGTCGGTAAAGTTGCCGAGATGAAAGATCATAAAGATGCCGCGACTATTCAGGAATCTTACAAAGCATTTATAAAAATAATTGACACTGCAGCAAGCAAAGGTATCATAAAAAAATCAACTGCTGCAAGAAAAAAATCAAGACTTGCCAGAAAGGTTAACTCAGCTGTTGCAGCAATCAATAAAACTGCCTAAGGATTTTTTTTGAATAAAACTGAGATAATTGAACTCATAAGCATCAGAACCGGTTTTACAAAAAAAAAAGTTGAGATAATAATTAACTTTTTTATAGACAAAATTGCAGATGAAGTTCAGAGTGGCAAAGACGTAGAGATAAGAGGATTTGGAACCTTTTATCAGACTACACAGGAAAAAAGAAAAATAAAGTCTCCTATCGCAGGTAAGACAATTGATGTACCTGCTAAAAATAAAATTGGTTTCAAAGCAAGCAAAGTCACAGAAAAAGAGATAAACTAAAGGGCGCTTAGCTCAGCTGGGAGAGCATCTGCCTTACAAGCAGAGGGTCATAGGTTCGATCCCTATAGCGCCCAAACAAAAAACCACTGAATCATTTCAGTGGTTTTTTTATTCCTACAGCAAAATAGTGATTTATAAAATTACGATATTTTTCTTTACTTATTTAAACAGGCAAAAAAATGAATAAGAAACACTTCCCCGCCCGGTCAATTGACTCTTATTTCGTACGGAATACAATCGGACTATCCTCTACAGAATTTTTCTGGGGACTTGCAATGCCTGTTCTTTTTGAATCAGCTTTTCTACAGATATTTCTGAAACAGATAGGAGCATCAAACAGAACTGTGGGCCTTGTACCATCGATACTCGCAACAGGAATTATGCTTTTTTCCATTGTGTCCGCATGGCTGACATCTCATCTTATTCACAAAAGGCGTGCAGTGATACTCGCTCACATTGCGTCAAGTATTCCTTTCATGTTATTCGGGATAGCTCTGCCCTTCATCCCATCCTCTCACCGTATCGGAATATTTATATCAGCTTATGTTATGTTTGCCTTCGCTATGGGAATAACTCTTCCGTTATGGCAGAATTTTATTGTAAAAATTTTCTCACCCGGCAATACTTTAAAAGCAAACTCTATCATGATGACCTCTCAGATTTTTGCAAGATTGATAGGCAGTTTTTTTATTTTTAAAAGCGTCGAGAAGTATTCTTTTTCAATTGAAAGCGCTTCTTTTATATTTATAACTGTAGGAATAATGTTTTTTTCAGGATCTTTCTTTTTTCTGGTAGTTCATGAACCGTCAGGAGATATTACCGATGCCAGATTAAAACATCACAACCTGAAAACTTTAACAGCTGCCGCAGGGCATATATTCCGGAACAAAAACTACTTACGGTACCTGGCAGGTACTACTGAATCCTTTGCTACCGTAGCAGTATTATCCTTTTATGCAAACTATGCTGTAGAATTTAAAGGAATACCGAAGGAGATTGCTGCCGGATTATTTGTTGCATGCATTTACACAGCAGGTGTACTTACAAATATTCTTTTGGGATGGCTGAATATTTTCGTTCTTAAAACAAAATTTCTCATAGCAAGAGGTGCCGCAGTTACGGGGACTGTTATTCTAATCTTCTCCAGCACCCTTCCGTACTTTCTTCTGGTCAGTTTTATTCTGGGAATCTCCAGGGCAGTCAACCAGTCTGCAAATGCACCGGCTGTAAAATTGCTTTCAGGACTTGATGATGCGACAGATTATTTCGCGATATCAGCTATTATTATTTTTCCTTTATCTTTCAGTATCCCGGTTGTTTCAGGAATAATTATCGATGCACTTTCGACGCACGGGTCTTTTTCCTACATCACAGTTTTTATTACTCTTGCGGCCCTTCAGACTGCCGGGCTTATTTTTACAATTTTTACAGATTTCAAGCCTGAGTTTAATAAAGATGATAAAGCTTGAAGATCTGAGAAAATACTGCTCATCAAAAAAAGGAGTGCAAGAGGATTTCCCGTTTGACCTGAATATACTTACATTCAAAGTATGCGGTAAAATATTTGCCCTGACAGATATAAGCCGGGAAGAACTAACTGTAAATTTAAAATGCATGCCCGAACATGCATTACTTCTCAGGACTGTATATTCACAGGTTACTCCCGGATACCATATGAATAAAAAACACTGGAACACCGTACTTATAGATGGAGAAATTCCGGACAGTGAAATTTATCTGATGATCGATCAATCATATGAACTTGTCCTTGCCGGTGTTAAAAAATCTCTAAAGGATATGCTGCAATAATTCAGGATTTTATTTTTCAAAAACTTTTTTTACAACAGCCAGCAGATCCTCCGAAGTAAAAGGTTTTGCGATGTATGCATCAAATCCATAATTTTTAAAATCAGACATTACAGGATCATTACTGTATCCCGATATTACAATTGCCTTAAAAGGCAATCCCTGCTCCCTGATTATTCTTATTGCCTCCAGTCCACCCATACCTCCGGGAATTGTTAAATCAGCAATAATCAGGTCAGCCGGTTCGCCTGACGATGCCATTTTCTCGAAAAGATCAATTGCCTCACTGCCGTCAGAAACAGTAAATATTTTTGCTCCTTCATCATTGAGAACTTCCTTCATTATATAACGAAGCTGCGGTTCATCATCCATTATTATTACTGAAAGGTTCTTTAAATCGGTGCTGATTTTGGGAGCAGAGACTGTTTTTTTATCAGACTTTACATCATTGCAGGCTGGCAGATAAATTGTGAACTCAGTACCCTTGCCTGGTACAGATTCCACTTCAATACCTCCTCCGTGTCTCTTCACGATACTATGACAGATTGTAAGCCCCA
Organism: Spirochaetota bacterium; assembly: GCA_035403545.1. Classification (GTDB taxonomy): domain Bacteria; phylum Spirochaetota; class UBA4802; order UBA4802; family UBA5550; genus WRGT01. The sequence continues at coordinate 24,677 of DAONFJ010000004.1, read as the reverse complement.
GGCCGTTACCGTCTTTCTTGGTTGTAAAATAAGGATCAAATATTCTCTTCAGATTTCTGCTTTCAATTCCGCTTCCTTCATCTTTTATTTCTATTGCAACATAAGTGCCTTCGGGTATTGATATAACATTCTCATCCTTCATATACTGATTTCTGATTGATATATAGATTACTCCACCTGACGGCATTGCCTGGGATGCGTTTAGTATAATATTCTGGATCACCTGTCCTATCTGGCCTCTATCTATATCTGCTTTTAAAACATCAGGCTCTACGTTATAATTTAAAGCAGTCTTTGAACCGCTCATAATAAAATCAGCAGACTCTTTAACAACATCAATAACATTTGTAATTTCCTTTACGGGATTACCGCCTTTTGAGAATGCAAGAAGCTGCTCAGTCAAATGCCGGGCTCTCAATCCGGATTTTTCAGCCTCATCAAGAAGTTCAACAGCTTTATCTTTATTATCAATTTTCATTCTTGCTAAAGATATGTAGCCTACAATAGCAGAAAGAATATTGTTAAAATCATGCGCTATTCCTCCGGCAAATATTCCAAGAGATTCAAGCTTATGAGACCTGATCGTTTCTTCATCTCTTTTTTTCTTTTCGGAGATGTTACGGACAATTGCCAGGAATGTATTTTCACCGAATTTTAAAAGACGCGAATCAAAAAAAATCTTCTCACCATCAAGTTCTATATCATACTCATACGACTGCATCCGGCCTGTCTTATTCACCAGCTCGATTTTTTTTATTGTGAGTTCCGCCAGATCGCGAGGAAGAACTTCTTTAATATTCTTTCCTATAAAATCAGCCGGTTCAGCGTATAATTCATCATTTACTTCAGCTTTATAATCAATAAAGTTATAACCGGAATCAAAAATAAACAATAAATCGGGATTGGCCATCAGCAGCGCACGGTTCTTCTCTTCGGAAGATTTGAGTTTATTAACAGTTTCTCTAAGTTCAGCAGTTTTCCTTCTGATCTTAACCTTTAAATAGAGGCTGACTAAAATCATAAAAGCGGCAAAACCTATAAAGCCTGATAATACAGGGATAAAATATTTTTCAAGACGGTTGTATTTTATTTCACTGCCAAACCACTTGCGGTCGATTTTGATATATTCCTCATCTGTAATTTTGTTAAAACCTTCGTTGACAAGATTAAGAACTGAACGATTCCCCTTCTTCACGGCTCTGTGGAATTGCCCGGTATTAAGAGTTAATGAATAACGGAAAAGGTTTTCAATTTTATATTTGTAAATATAAAAAAGTGCCGGAGGTTTATCAGCACAGAATATATGAATTTTACCTGCTGCCGCATCTTTTACTATTGATTCATAATTAGGATATTTTTTCAGTGAAGTTATACCGTGACTATTAAGAATTTCAATGCAGGCATCACCATCCTTCACTCCTACTATATAACCGGATAATGATTCAATACTGTCAATGCCCGATAAACTATTTTCAAAAAAAACAGGAACTTCAATATCTGCATATTCGGGTGTATAATCATATTTTGCTGCGCGTTCAGCAGTGTAAAAGACTGTATCAATTACATCTCCCCGCCCCTCAGACATAAGCTTAAGCGCATCACTCCAGTCTGTAGCAACAATATGAACATTAACACCGGTTTTTTTACTCCATAAATCCCATTGATCGACAATTATACCTTTAAGCTTTCCGGATTCGTCACGAAAAATATATGGAGGATAATTGTCATCAGAGATAACAGTTATAGACTCTACAGAAAAAGCATTCAAAGTGAAGAAAAGCATAGCAGGAACGGTCATGTATTTAAAAAGTCTGATTATAAGGTGTATCTTTGATATAAAATAATTATTCAATTTGAGTACTCACAAATTTAGAATTTTAACATTTCAGAAGAATAAGTTTTTATAATATAACTCTAAAATCAGCAAAAGTCAATTCCTCCTGTCCGCTATTCACATTTAAAAATATCAAACAAACATCATTATATGCCATTACTTCACTCTAATAAATATTTGCATAATTCTCACTGCTGATATAGTATCCATTAAATAATAAATATTCACACTGAATTAAAAATCTCTCAATTAAAAAAATAATAGACTCTTATGATAAAAAAATATATTCTGTTTCTGTTCATCACTTCAATGCTTAACTTTAAAAATAGATGGCAAAAAACTCATAACCGGATAAATAACTCAAATAGAACATAAAAAAAGATCAGGTCTGATAAATGAATGAAAGCTATGATGTAATAATAATCGGTTCGGGCCCTGCAGGCCTCGGGGCAGCCTTCCATCTTGCTGAAAATTCCGGCAAATCAATACTGCTGCTGGAAAAGACAAAGATAAGTTCCGGCGGTCTTCGAAACGACTGCAAACAGAATTATACTTTTCCGGTAGGATTCTCAACAGAGCACTGGAGCGAAGAAGAAGCTGATAACATGCTCCTGGAAGTTGCAGCTCACCTTAAACCGGATTATGTACAGCAGAGGAACCTTGGAGTTTATGTAAAAAGAGCCGAGAACCTCGGAGTAAAACTTCTTAACATCAAACAGGCGCATGTCGGTACTGATAAAGCAAAAGGCCTTATCGCAAATCTTATCGCACAGCTTAAAGATATGGGTGTAACGGTCGCGCTTGAAACTGAAATGTCGGATATAGATTATGACAGTAAAGCTATCTTTCTTGCTTCCGGCGATAAAATAAAGTTTAAAGATCTGGTACTCGCACCGGGAAGAGCCGGGTATACATGGCTTCAGGAAATTATTACATCCCTGCAGATAAATTATTCGGATAATATTGTAGATGTCGGAGTAAGGATTGAGGCGAAAGAAGAACACTACCCCATCGTAAAGGATTACTACGACCCGAAATTTATATTCCCCGACAGAGTAAGAACATTCTGTACCAATTCAGGCTCCGCATATATTGTTAAAGAAAAATATGAAAAATATTACTCAGTGAATGGGCATGCATATTCAACAGATAGAGAGTCGAACGGGCTGGTAAACTTCGCGATGCTGAAAACAATAACTCTCACAGACCCTGTTGTAAGCGGACATCAGTTTGCCGAGATTCTCGGACAGATGGCGATGCAGCTCTCCGGCGGCCAGCCGATGATGCAGAGAATCGGCGACTTCAGATTAGGAAAAAGATCCAAAAAAGAAACTTTCAATGATGATCTTTATTCTTTCAAACCGACCCTTGCAAACGCGACCCCCGGCGACTTGAGCCTTGCAGTTCCGTCAAAGATTCTGCGTGACATCTGGAGATCAATGAAACTGCTTGATACTATTATTCCGGGGATTCTTCACCCGTCTACTATAATCTATTATCCCGAAATTAAGACATACGCAATCAGGCCGGATTTCATAGACCGGTACTTCAAGGTAAAAGAAAGCATATATATGATCGGAGATGGTGCCGGGACCAGCAGAGGCATCACCGGAGCCTGGGCATCCGGTATAAGGGCTGCTAACGGAATAATCTCCAATTAAAGAATATAAATAAAAAATAAGAAGAGGTTCAGCATGCATCATGAAATAAATCACCCATTCCTTAAACATAAACTTACAGCTTTGCGTGATCAGAATACAAAACATAAAGAGTTCAGGGAACTGGCAAATGAAATTACAATGCTTATCTGTTATGAAGCTTTAAAAAATATTGAAATTGAGGACTACGAAATCCAGACGCCGATGTGTAAAATGACCGGAAAGAGAATGAAGAACGAAATTGTTGTTGTACCGATTCTCCGTGCCGGAGTAGGCATGCTCGACGGGATACTTACTCTTGTTCCAAATGCGCGGGTTGGTTTTGTCGGGATGTATAGAGATCATGACACAAAGAAACCAGTTGAATATTACAGCAAACTTCCTGAAGATGTAAAGAATCCCCTTGTCTTCCTTATAGATCCGATGCTTGCCACAGGCGGTTCAGTTGTAGCCACGATTGATTTACTCAAGAATAAAGGTTTCAATAATATTGTACTGGTATCAATTATCTCCGCGCCTGAAGGGATTAAAATGGTAGAGAAAGCTCATCCTGATGTACAGATTTTTACGGGAAATATTGATGACCATCTTGATCAGAATAAGTATATAATTCCGGGACTTGGAGATGCGGGAGACAGACTTTTCGGAACAAAATAATTTTGTCTCGCACGGCAGGGGGTTACAACCCCTTGCCATGTACAGAAATATAACTATTTAGATCTATCGTTTAATATCTTATTAATTATAGAATCACCTGACTTCAGAATTTTCGAACCCCGGGTAATTCTACAGAGACTGATACCGAGTTCAGTTGATATTGCTCTTTGAGAAATCCCGTCATGAAGTTTTCTCATCAAGTCCCATCTTAGAGAAAGATCTCTTCTTTCATTTTCAGTAAGAATTTCCATCAGAAACTTTTCTATATCTTCCGGGCTGGTAATCTCTGAAAGTATTTGTGTAATCTCTTTAAATGCAGACATATTTAATCCTGATTAATTAATATTAATTCAATTACTAATTTGTATCGGAATTTAAGTAAAGAAAAAAAATGAATACTGCACTCCGGAATTTATTCTTTAATTTGTCAATTGGAAGGTTCTAATTTCGCCCGGAGAATACTGCGGGAGAAATAATTCATTTCCTGCCATATTTTTTCAGATATAAACTCATATCAAATTTTCTTTCAAGCCCTTTATCATTCATATAACGTATCTTCCCGAAAATCGGACGTTCCATCCATGGCCGGTCATGCTTACCCAGACACCATGCTATGCCGGCATAACTGTTCGGATCTCTTCCATCCAGAGCGTATTTATTATTCAGATAAACCATATATTCAAAAGCAGTATCCGGCCCTTCGGTCCATTCAATTATTTTTTTCCCCCAGTACATCCTCATATAATTATGCATTTTACCGGTTGCCACAAGTTCATTCTGGGCAGCATTCCAGTAAGGATCATGAGTTTTTGCTTTCTCAAATTCTATTTTAGAATAAATATTTTCCCTATGATCCGATTCATGTTTTAAAAGCGATTCCAAAGCCCAGTTAGGGAGAGAGATAATGCTGTCATAGTTCTTATTGTAATACACGAAGTTAAAACTCAGTTCCCGCCTGACGACAAGTTCTTCGAGAAAAACGTCACGTCCGGGAGATTCCGTTTCAAGAATTTTTTGTGCTACAAATACAGGTGATATCTGTCCGAAGTGCAGATAGGGACTCATATGAGATGAAAAGTCAAGTGATGGATAATTTCTTTTTTCAGGATACTCATCAAGTTTTTTTTTAATAAAGCTATTAAGCATTTTTACGGCTCTCGAAGTTCCTCCCTTAATCCAGTCAACAGAAGATATGGACTTATCGATATTCATTTCATCCAGCACCAGGTCCGGAGAATTTAAATTGATTCCTTTCAGTTTAAAATCGAGAGAAGAATGATTTACCCTTATATCCTGAACTTTATTCAGATATAAATTAATGAGTTTCATCATTTTCGGCCGGAAAGATGCAGCTGAATACTCCTCTTTAACAGACGCAACCCGTACCGGGACAATAACATTAGATTCCACTGCTAAAAATTTTGTTTTAATCACTTTAGCTGCTCTGAAAATCCAGTCTTCTGATGTTTTGAGATACCCGAAATCTGTAACAACTACAGCTGCATTATCCGCCAGATTGACAACTCCTTCAACCGGATCAATCAGCCAGACAATCATCTTAATATTTTTTTTCTTTAGTTCTTCTGAAGTCTCAGCCAGGCCTTCAAGCATAAATTTAAAATGCCTTCTATTTGCTTCGTGATAGTTTTCTGTGAGTCCTAAAAAAACAAGCAGGGGTAAATCAAGTTTATTAGCGAGGCTTCCTGCACAGGTAAGCGCGTGATTATACTGAACTCTTTGTGAAGTCTGCATCCAGTATAGTACATAATTACCTGTACCAAAATCAAAATCATTTAAAACATGAATTCTCTGTTTCTCTATAGTATCCATATAAACAGTATATTATAGAAAAACAGATTTTTCAATATTAAATTAATTTTAACGAATCGTTATAGCCTGAGCCGTATAAATATCAGGCTTCCGGTTTCTTTAGGAGAATATTAATTAGTCATTTTTTCAGGCTGACCGGTAGCATCTATAACAGAAAACCAGAACCTGCTGTTTGGATTAATATATTTCTTTTTTGATATAGCCAAATCTATCGGAACATGTGTATAATTATTGTTCCACTGCCCTATGATAAGATCAGTTTTCCCCGCCATAGCGGCATGAACAGCATATTGTCCGAGCTGGGCACAGAAAATTGCATCATTAGGAACAGCAGGGGCACTTCTTATCATGTAGCTCGGATCTATATATTTAAGATTAACTTCTATATAACGCGATTTGAAATATTCTTCAATTTTTTCTTTAAGAAAAATGCCGATATCCTTAAGTTTAACATTTCCCGAAGCATCTTTTACCTGACTATCAACATCTTTTTGAATCAGATCCTGTCCTGCACCTTCTGCAACACATATAACGGCATGCTGCCTGTCTTTAAGTCTGCCCTCAAGATGTTTAAGTAAACCATTTTTCCCTTCAAGTTCAAATGGAATTTCCGGTACAAAAACATAATTAACATCATTCATGGCCATCGTCGCATTCGCAGCAATGAATCCGGAATTTCTGCCCATTAATTTCACAAGCCCGATCCCGTTCGGTGCGCCTTTCGCCTCAACATGGGCGGAAGTAACGGCTTCTACAGCAATTGAAAAAGCAGTTTCAAAACCGAATGAACGCTGTATATAACTTATATCATTATCAATTGTTTTAGGGATACCAACAACTGCAAGGTCCAGCTTCCTTCTTTCGGCGATCATTGCTATATTGTGTGCACCTTTAAGAGTACCGTCACCTCCTATAGTATAGAGGATATTGATTTTCAGTTTTTCCAGAGTGTCTACGAGCATCTCCATATCCGCAGTACCGCCCCGGGATGACCCGAGAATTGATCCTCCATCCATATGTATTGCCCTGACAACATCCGGATTCAATTCAATTGGCTGAAATGGAGTTTCAGGATGGAGTCCGCTGTATCCATACCGTATTCCGAGTATATTTTTTGATCCGTACCTGTACCACGATTCCATTACTATTGATCTTATAACATCATTAAGGCCCGGACAAAGCCCGCCGCATGTAACAATAGCTGACCTTATCTCTTCCGGTTTGAAATACAAATATTCTCTCGGACCCGCAAGTTCAAATGTTTTATCCACATCAATCTTTGTAGGATCCTCTTTCTCAAGCATTACATTATAAAGCATTCTCTTTTCATCACGCACAAAATTCATATCATTGAGTTTGAATTTTTCCAGCAGCGGTGATTTGAGTCTGCTTTCGCCAAGTTTTTTAATAGTGTAAGACATGTAACAGCTCCTGATATAATTATTATTTCATCAGAGATTTTATATCGATGTCCCAGGAATCAGCTGCAAACACAATTATATCCATCTCATCATTTTTGATATATGCATCTGACCTGGAAAGTTGAATCGCATATTTTAAAATTTTTTGTTTATTACCACTCCCCTTTAGACTGTCAATTTTTTCTTTAAGCTGATCAATAGATGTTATAAACGAATCCGCTTCATCAAATGTTTTATGATAATCTTCAAACCCGAGTTCTTCCGCAATCTTATTCATTGTTTCTAATTCTCCCTGAGTAACAACACCATCAGAGTTAATGATATATTTACAAAGTCCAATTAAAACAATTTTTTCATCATGAGATAATTTTTTCGGCATATAATACTCCTTTATAATTGAATGATAGCCATAATGTAGAAAATTTCAACAAAAACACCGCGAGACAATGGAGTCGACACAAAAAAAATGGTTTACCCTTATAAGAAAATGTTAAGATAAAATATTTTCTATTCCATGATAAATCTTATTTAAGATTCTCTGGCAATAAAAAAACTATAAATATAAATAATTATCAATGTTAATTCCTTAACATATATTTTAGTGTAAAATAAACAATTATACATCCCCGCCGCCTTCGGCTGCGGGGATAATAGTGCGTTTTCTATTGTAAAAAAGTTTAGGAATTATTACTGAATAATTATTCAGACTATACAGGATGTATTAAATATGAAAAACTATATGGATGATATAAAGCGGAATCAGAAAAAATAAAAAGCTACCGGTAAAGTAAATTACTCAACCGGTAACTCTACTTACAAAAGATCAAGCCTGATCATCTGAAAAATATTTAACAGGTTCAACTCCATACATTTTTGCAAAATCTTCCCTATTTGGACAGGCTTTACAGGTTGCCCACATTGCACCCTTTGCGCCAGCTTTCAAAGCTTTTTCTACTTTATCATCCAGGTCAAGAAAATTCACAAAACCTTTATCATCAATTTTAGTGCTATAGTTATGAACGAAATTGAACTTGCAGGATTCACATTTTTGTGAATTCTCTTTAGCTCTGTAATTAATAAACGCCATAATATTCCTCCATTTATTTTTTTACACTCAGAGAGTGTTTCTAAACAATAAGACCCATTTGTACAAAAAAGTTAAAGGTGTTTGTACAAAAAAAAATTGACCAGTCTTGCAATAAAATAAGACCCGGACATTAAAAAGAAAGGAATAGTACCGAAAAAAATCGCCAGCTCAACTCTGTTTACAACAGATGAGTGAAGCACCTTCTTGCCAAAAAAGTTAACATGATAATTTTCCGGATCCTGAGCCCTCTTATAAATTCTTACAAAAATTCTTATCTTAACACCGAGAGTAGTAAACATTACAAAACCGGACATTATCCATACTAACTTCTGTACATCAACCTCAAATAAAAGATCGGGCCTTGACATAAACAGAATAATACATGTCCCTGCGAGTATTATATTACTCATGGTTGTCTTAATAAATGTTTTTAAAGATCTTTCCGATTTCCTGGTTACATATGTTACTAATGAAAAAATGTGTCCCAGAAAGGACAGAAATAATGCTATTAGTAATACTGTTATTATCATTCAATTATATTATATATTTCATTTTAATTATCTGACATTAACTGGCAGATATGTTAACAAATTTTTTACTACTTGTAAAAATTTAATACATAATCAGGTGAGAGTCAAGAAAAATAATTGCGGAAACTTACGGCGGGTATGTTTTTTTAAAAATATCTAACCTTTGATTAAGATTCACCCTTATCAAAAATATTCATTCTTGAGCTTAATGCCGCATAAGCCTTCTTTGCCTCAAGCTTGACGTTTGTATTGGGATCATTCCTGGCATTTTTTAAAGCGTTCAGCGCGGCTAGAGAATTAAATCTGGATAAAGATCTGATAGCTTCAATTCTCACATCATAATACTTATCCGATAAAAGCTCTATAAGAGTAGCAATCGACGAATTGTCTCTCAATAATGAGAGCGATTTGATCGCTTCCAATCTTATACTCTTATACTCATCAAAGCAGGCTTTATGCAGAAGAGGAAGGCCATACTCTTTTTTCTGTTTTCCAATATTCGTTACGGTAGTTAATCTTTTTGAAACACTTTCGTTCATATTTTTAACCATAAGCATAAAAGGCGCGTCTTTCAATGCCCCAAGCGCTCTATCAGTACCAATCTTCTTTAAAGACTCTTCAGCGAGCTTGCGCACATCAGGACTGGAGTCGGTCAGTGCACCGATAAGGACATCTACTCCGATTGGATTCTTTACTTTCCCGAGAGCGTATACAATTTCGTACCTGAACCTTGACACGCTATGATTCGCGAATTCCATAAGATAGAATGCCATTGTTTCAATCTCCATTTCTCCGATAGATTTAATGGCTTCAATCTGGACTGATGTCTTTTTATCTTTCAAGGCAAGAGCAAGTATCTGTGTTATTTTTTCGTTTTCCTTGGTGTAGTAATGAGGCAGGAGTCGAAGAACTTCAATCTGCTCATTGACTGTACCGCGGGATATTATATCTGTCAGATTGTCAATTATCCCCGTATCACTCATTCTCGCAAAAATAAGGGTAGCCCTGTGCCTGACATTAGTATTCTTGTCAGAAAGTGCCGGCCGCATCTTTTCAATTATTTCTTTGTCTGTTCCGGCTATTTCGAAAAGAGCATTTAATACTTCAATTCTGGTTTGAGATTTTCTATGCTTTAAAAGCTTAACAAGTTTATCAATCTGGCCGGCAATTTTTATTTTTTCAACATTTGGTTTAATAAACATATTTTACCATTTTTTTTAAAATATTTTTTATAAGCTTAACAAAAATTGTCAAGCTGCAATTCGTCACAACTCCCTAATAAAAACTCTTTATATACCATATAAATATCAGTATATAAAAAATCGTTTTTCAAAACAGAAAAAGTTTGTAGAGCGCCATAAGGCTATCTCCTTTTAATCTCCTAAAAATTAAATAACTGCTGTTTACTAATATTATAAGATAACACTTTTGAATAATTTTATACTTATTTTATTAATAACTCTAAAATGTTTAATAATAAAAAATATGTTGAAAAAAAGAATGATTTATTAAAATGTCTAACCATAAATGATATTTGAATACACTACATGTTAGAAACAGATTTTCTGTCCAGCAAATGGAAAATTATTCCAAGATACGAAGTGTATTCATGCATGAATAAATACAGATTTAAAAGGTTTTTATGAGTTCTACAGCAATAAAAGAAGTAAAGCTTTATAACGCCGACACGCTGGAATATGCCGGCTCAATGGTAGTAAACGGAAGTACATGGGACTACATCGATGTCAAAGACAGCTTTCTTATTGAAGTTACAAAAGGTATGACGCTTAAATCGGTATTCCCGTGCCTGATATCTTTCAATTTAGTATATGATATCATAGAAAGCTGATAGAGAAGAAATATGCCAGATTCCGACAAATTCGATTTTGATCCTCTTTTGGATGATGATATCCCCGATTCCGGCAATGATCTTTTCCAGTTCGAAGATGAACCTGGCAGCAAAAAAGAATCATTACCTGATGATAGTTTTGACGATGATATAACTCCCGATGAAGAGATCATAGAACCGGAACCGGACTTTTCAGTTCAGAAAAGATCCTCTGCTGATTTCTCTCCGGACATGGATGCTCTATTATTGACTGCTCAGTCATCGATGATTATAGAAGCGATGAAGTTAATATCACTGCATGATTTTAAATCCAAAAATATTTCTATTTTTTCAGAAGCGATTAAAGGTATTGATCTTTATATGAAGATACTGGAAAGGAATCCTGAAAATTTTAAAAAACTGGCTGCGATCCTTTCATCTGATCAGGACTGTATGGATGTACAGAAGATCACTTTTAATCTATTTAGAAATGTGATGGGTGAATTACCCGAGTCTGATTCACAGAAATTAAAAGCTTTCGGACTGATCAATGATAAATTGAAAAATGCATATAACAAATCTTTAATTTCCTCTTCAATTGTCAGCGTTAAAAAATATTATCTGCTGAGCGGAAGCCTCGATACAATGAAAATTGAAAACGACCTTATTAACGATCCTGCCGGTTTGAAAAATCAGATAAACTGTTTTATCCGGCATATCAATATAGGCCGGCAGATGATAAAATCCGGTAATTCTGAAATTGTTAAAGGCATGAAGGGAAAAGAGCTTAATGTTTTTATCGTTAAAGCAGCCCAAATGCTCGTTTATTATTTCAGGCGGACCGGGGATACAGAACTCCAGATGTTTTACACCAAGCTTCACGAGAATTTTAAAAAATATTTTATCGTAAGATGATCCGGAACTGTAGCGGTAATTTTTATCGATATTTTCTTATACCCATATACACTTTTACTAAATATATGCAATCAATCTGATATACAGGTACAACTGCAGATTTTAACAAACATTTCTCCAGCAGAATTAATTCACCCCGGTAACGACATTAAAAAAATTATTATGGCATCCGATTTTTACTCTGGTTGACAGCCTTAAAAATTGTAAAAACAATGACCGCGGATAAATCTGTAACAGGATTGTTTATTAAAGCTATCCACAAACTTTTCGGCGCAGGAAATTTTAAAAAAATCAGCAGCCGTTGAAGCAAAAACAGATTGCAAACGGCCTGTACTGATATAAAAAAGATTTTGTAAAATCACGAGATAAGCTTCCCGGGATTGGACTTAACAGAACAGGAACTGACGCTGCTTAATTTAACCATAAACAAAGATAAACAGAAGTGGATATTATAACTTTATTTCTGCACTTGTTTAAGAGATACCGGAGAACTGGAATAATATGAAAAATAGAGAACGAATATTGATAATAACAGACTCTGTCTCAATGCCGAGACTTGAGGTAAAATATGAAGAAACATGGATTTACCTTTTTAAAAATAAATTCAGAGATTTCGATGTTATCGACAGACCAGCCCGCGGGTCGACATCAATGAGACTTGTTCAGGAAGGCGGAGGCGGATTTGATCTGCTTGAATCGTATATGCCTGACAGGATAATTATACAGATGGGACTTGCGGAATGCGCGCCGAGACTTTTTAAAAAAAACGGATTTGAACAGAAATTTATAAATAAATATCTCCCTGCAAAAATAAGGAACGATTATATAAAAGCAGTAAAAGAAAGAAGAGGAAGAAACCCTGAATTTACAGATGTGCCGCCCGAGCAATTCAGGAATAACATCTTCAATTTTGCCGGAAGATGCAGGGCACTTAATGTGAAACTTGCCATTATAAAAATACTCAGGCCCACAGATATATTTCTGAAAAAAAGCCCCTTTGTTAAACAGAATATTGACCGCTCCAACAGTATTTTTGAAGAAGTTGCCGCTAATTTTAATAATGTTGAATTGATTGACCCTATCAATCCCGAACTTGATATAAACACTTTATGCCTGGATGAACTTCATGTAAATAGTGAAGGACATAAACTTTATTTTAAGGCCGTAGAAAATTATTTTAAAAAAGTTAAATAAGACTGCCCTCCTGATGCAGGTACTATTTACTTCTTTTTCAAACCGACCCGCATATACATCAGCCCCAACCCTCCCGGAATGGGGCTTAAAAAAATGTTTATATTAATTCCTGCCCGGAAGCGATCCCATATACTGGTACAAATAAGTTTTAATCTTACCATTATAAAGCTTCCTGTTCTTATCAGCCTTTCTTCCAAAAGATTTTTCAAAGTTTTCATTTGATGTCATAATAAAATACGACCAGGAATCGAGTTTTGAAAATACTTTCCCCATTTCCATGTATAATTCGTGGACCTCTTTTGCGTTCTGCAGCCTCTCGCCATATGGCGGATTGCAGACTATACAGCCGTATTTTTTACTGCTGCTGAATTCGCTGACAGGTTTTTTCTGAAATATTATGCTGTCCCCCACCCTGGCCTTTTCAGCGTTGCTAACGGCAGCGTCAAACACTCTTTTATCTATGTCTGATGCGAAAATTTCCAGCGGATTTTTATTGATAAGATCTTCTGCCTCATCGCGATGAAGCTTCCATAGAGAGGACGGAATCTCCGGCCAATCCTCGGAGGAGAAGCTCCTGATTAGTCCCGGTGCAATATTTTTCCCGATTAATGCCGCTTCAATCGGGATTGTTCCGGAACCGCAAAGCGGATCTGCGAATATTCTATCCGGTTTCCATCTGCTTATATTGATAAGTCCCGCGGCCAGTGTTTCCTTTAGCGGCGCCTCACCCTGAGATTCCCTGTAACCTCTTTTATGAAGACCGGCTCCCGATGTATCGAGTGTGAGAGTTGCCATGTCTTTCAGAAGTGAAATTTCTATTCGATATGCGGGTCCCGATTCGTCGAACCAATCCTGCTTAAACTTTCTTTTCATGGATTCTACAATAGCTTTTTTTACAATAGCCTGGCAGTCCGGGACACTATGAAGTTTGGAATTTACAGCTTTTCCGATTACATGCATTTTACCGTTAACCGGAATAAAATTTTCCCATTCAACAGCCAGCGCGCCCTGGTACAGCTGTTCGAAATCGTAAGCCCTGAATTCAGCCAGTTTGATAAGAACCCTGTCCGCGCATCTGAGCCATAAATTTGATTTTACAACAGAAGCATAATCACCCTGAAAATTAATTCTGCCGTTCTCAACTTCTGTTTTTTCAATTCCTATTTTTTTTAATTCATGAACTACAATTGATTCCAGACCGAAAGCGGAAGTTGCGATTAAATTTAAATATGGCATGTTCACTTTTAATTATCCTGTTTAAGAGATTTTTTTGATTCTTTTAATTCATCTACATCTTTCCGTAATTCAAGCAGTCTTTCCATTATATCTTTCTCGAGCTTCTGAACTTCATCATCCTGAAATCCATTATTAAGATAAATCTGCAGAGATAACTCATTGTATACAATATTTTCTTTTAAAGGTTTAAACCTTACTTCAACCTTGACCTCGGACAGAAATTCTTCATCATCTCTTCCTGTAAATTTTGAAGGAAATGAATTTATTATCAGTTCTTTTCTATCTGCTTTAATAGCAGTTATAAAAAAATTTTTTATAACTTCACCTACAATATCTGATTTTTCAGCTTTGCCAAGAGATACCATACGGACGATATCCCTTTCTTTTATTAAATCCCTTTCAAGAAATTTGAGTTCAGCGACTCTCTTCTCAATATCATATATTCTTTCCTGGCTCATATCACTGTTTTCCATTTCAATAAAACATAAATACCTGATTTTTACAAACTATATATCGATCTGACTGCCCATGAAATTAGAATTGAAAATTTTTACTTATAACAATTCCCGGTTATTCACAGGATAGAGTTTTTTCTTTATAAAGTAAATTCTGATTCAGTAAGGCTTAAAACAATAAGAATAGTTTCATTAAATAAAAATAAAAAATTAATTTATAAAAGTTCTATTTCTGAATTCCAGAAATTGACTCTCAGCAATTTAATTATTATATTCAATTACCATATTCTTACAAACTTATAGATTCACACTTTTTAATCACCAGTAATAATTGCAATGGAAAAAAAATGCCGGTAAATAAAAAACTCCTTCTTGTTGAAGATGACATGGTAACTGCGGCAGTAGAAACAGCTATGCTCAAAAAAAACGGCTTTGATGTTGTAAGCGCGTCTTCAGGAGAAAAAGCTATCCAATTAATCAATACCCTGAATTTTGATCTGATCCTTATGGATATAGATCTGGGTTCTGGAATTAATGGATCTGAAACAGCAGAAATCATCCTTTCAACTAAAATGATACCAATCGTTTTCCTCACGTCTCACTCTGAAAAAGAGACCGTCGAAAAAGTGCGCAGCATTACGCGTTACGGATATGTAATAAAAAATTCGGGCGATTTTGTTCTCCTCTCCTCTATTGAAATGGCATTTGAACTTTTCAATGCCTGCCTGAAACTTGAAGATACCAACAGTGAACTTACTGTACTTAATGAAGAACTTAATACTGCTAACGAAGAGCTTAATGCTGCAAATGAAGAACTCACCGCAACAAACGAACAATTAATTGAATATCAGAAGTACCTGGAAATCAGTGAAGAAAAATTCAGGCAGTTATTTGAAAATATGACCGAAGGTGCGGCAATACATGAGTTATGTTATGATAATAACGGGAATGCGGTTGATTACAGAATTATATCTGTTAACGCGAGCTTTGAAAAACATACCGGAATTTCTATTGATAATGTAAAAGGAAAACTTGCCAGTGAATTATACGGCACAGGCACACCCCCGTATTTACATGAATATGCCGAAGTTACAAAAACACGCAGGCCTGTGATGTTTGACACATACTTTGAAGCAATGAATAAACATTTTCATATTGGAGTTATATCTGTCGGCAAATCGCTCTTTGCGACTATTTTTGAAGATGTTACCGGCCGGATCAGGAATGAACAAAGAGTAAAAGAGAGCGAAAGGAAATACAGAAACTTATTTCATTACGGCCACGCAGGCCTTTTTGAAACGAGCCTCAAAGATGCGAAGATTAAAACATGCAACCAGCGCTATTGTGACATGGCCGGAATCAATTCCGTAGAAGAAGCAATCGGCCAGGATATTCTTCATTTATACGCTGACCCTGAAGACCGTGAAGAGATAAAAAAAATAATGCGTGAACAGGGATATATTTCAGACCATATTATTAAATTAAAAAATCAGAAAACAGGGAAAATATTCTGGGCCGAATTCAGCGCGAGACTGAATATAGAGGAGGACGTTGCTGAAGGTACTATCATTGATGTAACAAAACTGAAAAATACCGAAATGGAATTGAGAAGTAAAAATGAAGAACTTCAGGCGGCAATGGAGGAGCTTGAGGCAGCGAATGAAGAATTGACCGCTGCCAACTCACAATTAATTAAAAACCAGGAAGATCTGGAATTAAGTGAAGCTAACCTGAGAGAGAGCCAGGATATTTACAAACAGTTATTCGAATCTGAATCAGACGCTATTTTTCTCATAGAAAATGAAAATGGGCATATCATTGAAGCAAACAGCGCAGCAACGGATTTATATGGGTTCTCGTATAACGAACTTAAAATAATGAAAAACACCGATCTGTCAGCAGAGCCTGAAGAGACACAGAAAGTAACACACGGAACTCCGGTTGTTATCAAAAACGTTGTAACAATACCCCTGCGGTATCACAGGAAGAAAGACGGAACGGTTTTTCCTGTTGAAATAACCGGGCGCTTTTTCCAATGGCACGGGAAACCGGTGCATATAGCTGCAATCCGTAACATTACAGAACGTATTAATAACCAGGATGCGCTTAAGAAAAAAAATGATGAGCTTGAGCTTTTTTTCAGTGTCGCGCTTGACCTGTTCTGCATTGCGGATACAGACGGAAATTTCGTAAGAGTAAATAAATCGTGGGAAAAAATACTCGGTTATAAACCAGAAGAGATCGAGAAAAAGAAGTTTCTGGACTTTATTCACCCTGATGATATGGAGAATACCATGAAGGCAATTCAGTCGCTGAGTGAAAATAACCCGGTCCTTAACTTTGTTAACCGTTACCGTTGTTTTGACGGATCTTACCGTTATCTTGAATGGCGTTCATATCCTCATGAAAAACTTATTTACGCCGCGGCCCGGGACATTACAGAACGTAAACAGGCAGATAACAAGATACAGTCGCTTCTAAACGAAAAAGAGGTTCTTCTCAGAGAAGTACACCACAGAATTAAAAATAATATGTATACCGTATCAAATCTTCTTTTACTCCAGTCTGAAACACTCACCGACAAGTCTGCAGTTGATGCTTTAAACGATGCGAGAAACAGGGTACAGAGCATGATGCTGATCTATGATAAACTTTACAGATCATCCGACTATAAAAACATTTCAATCCGGGATTACCTGAACAGCCTGATTGACGAGATTGCATCAATTTTCGCTGACTCAAATAAAATATCCGTAGAAAAAAAGATTGATGATTTCGTAATGAATTCAAATACCCTTTTTAATTTAGGGATCATTATCAATGAAGTAATAACAAACTCATTCAAATATGCATTCCCCGGCAACAGAAAAGGAACTATAAAAGTTTCTGTAATTAAAATCGATGAGCACAATGGAGAAATATCCATCATTGACAACGGGATAGGTTTTTCGGGATTAAAGAGTGAGGGTGAAAGTGCAGGATTCGGTTTTGAACTGATTAAAATTCTGGCAGAACAGATAAATGCCGAAATGGAGCTTTCCGGAGACAATGGTACATATTTTAAAATGGTATTCAGTATATAATACCTGTAACACTCCGGCACTCACGAATTACGGTTAAATCGGCATCTGCCTGTATTAAACTTCAGGTTTGTATTATGTAAAGCTGATTTAAAATGTTAAAGAACAGAATCTGCCGGCTCAGTTGAAAAGCCGTATTCTGTTATACAACTTTAAGGGCAAGCCGGCGTTTTATTTACAGATTAAAACTTTTCATAAAATTGACGTAGTCAGCAGGCTGTCCTGAGATAAACACATTCGACTGCCCTTTGGCAATGACAGCACCGTCTTTTTTTATTTCACCAACAACATGCATCAGAGTTTTACCCTCGCGGTATACATAAGCCCTGACGGTAACCGTATCGCCCGATGCAGCAGTTCCGAGATAATCAATATTCAGATTTGTTGAGAGAAATGCCGTTTCATAACCGAGTGTCGCGCATGCTGTACCCATTGCGTCATCAAGCATTGCGCACTGCGTGCCTCCATGAAGATAACCGCCCGGATTTGTCATCTCGGGCCTTACTTTAACAGACATTGCTATAACTCCCCGTTCAACCTCAAGAAGAGTACCCTCCATCCATTTGGTCAGGCACTGTATGGGGAAATTACCAAGACTTTTACCGAGGAACATCTTCATCAATTTAACAACTTTCTGTGACAGTTCAACGGAATAATCTTTCCGGCACTGTTCATTTTTATTTTCCATGATTTTACCTGTAGCTGAAATAGGATGACAGTGCAGGATACAAAAACTTTAAATCAGTTGGCAAGCTAATTTTACTAAGTGATAATCAGTGCGGCTGTATTCTGTAGCGCCCTTCGATTTCCTCAACATTTAATCTTTTAAGTTTATTTCTAAAATTAGTGCTTTCGTCATTTATAATTGTCTTCAGGTAATTCATCTGTTTTTCAATAGCAGTCATATAAAGGTTTTCATCAATACCTAACCTTGCTTCAAAATGATACCGGGCAAAATCATAACTTTTCAGCAAAGTATTATCAAGGCGGTCCATAGTGGATTCATAAAACGCGAGAGTTTTTCTTAAAATATCAAATGTAGTATCAAAACCTTCCATACCGGCTTCATTGAACTCGTAATATAAAAAAAGAAGTTTTTCAAGATACGCCCTGTCGGACATCTGCCCGATAAGATCGGCAGTACCGAGAATACATCCTCCGTCACGGGCCTCGCCGGTAAGTGTGGAGATATAATCCGATTTCAGACCTGTACACGCGATAAGTGATGAAATCTCTGAAACTTCATTGCCGGACAGCTGAAAAACAGCGGCATTCTTTTCAGTAAATTCAATACTTCTTTTCACGTGAACTGTAGTATATTTCGCACCGGTTCCCTCAGTATCAGACTCCTCCTGAATATAACCTGTATCGTGAAGGAGTGCCGCAAGCAGGAGATTCACAGCTTTACGCTCACTGTAAACGCCAGTGGAAATATTTTTCCCGTCAATCAGTCTTGCGCTTGCCAGAAATGCATCATGTGTATGCTTTAAATCATGATATTCGGTATTGCATTTTCTGTATCCTTTAAAATTTCCCGTAAAAAGCGAAATTATATGGTTAAAGGCAACTTCAACTTTTTCAAATGATTCAAGCCTGTAATTGTGAAAGAAAATTGTCTGAACTTCGTTGATTACAGCTTCAGGATTATCACTATCGAGTATAAGTGCGAGCTGATTTTTACCGGAATTTATCATTAAAATCTCCACAAAAAACGGATAGATTAAGAATTATTTACATAGAAGTAAATATATGCAATATCAAGCACTTTTTTATACATAATTTCCAAATAATACTACTAAAAAAGTTTTATTTAAACTATAAAAAGCCTGATTCCATGTTTATTATAATTAAATTTTAAGTTAAAATTCCATGATAGATTCTTAATAGTGAAATTTTATAAACACCACCGGACTTGTATATATCAGCAGGAAATTACCTTAAACTCCGGTGAAAGCGTGAAGGCCGGTTCAGGTTCTATTTGTTTACCACCAGATTATTCAGAAGAAGATTTATCTCGCCAAGTATTATTTCCGCAGCAGCATCCGGTTTTTCCAGCGGAAAAAGATGCCCTCCCGGAGATGTACGGATATTAAAACCATGCCTCCGGATAAATTTACGCAGCGACCGTTTATGGACGGCACGGCTTGTTTCGCCATAAATAATTGCTCCCGGAACAGGAAGTCTTTTTTTATATGAACTTATATTATCAGGCATAGTCTGAAATATTTCCACCTCTTTGCGTACATCATAGTGAAGAGAGTACCCTCCCTCACATTCCTTTACTCCATGTTTTATATAATATTCCAGTGACCGCGGATCAAATGCCCGGAAAAGTTCACGGCTGTAAAAATAACTTTTTACTTCATCCATATCTCTCCAGAAATTTCTTCGGCGGCTTGATTTCATGGCCGGAGTAATCCTGTCAGTCAGGCCGGTAACTTTAAGCAGATAAAAAAGTCTTCCCGTATAACCCCAGAAAAATGGCGGATCAAGCATTATAACACATTTAAAAAGATCCGGCCTTTTGTGAGCGGCCATAAATGTAAGTATACTCCCGAGAGAGTGCCCGATACCGGTTACCGGTGAATCAGCTTTTTCCTCAATGTTTTCTATAAGCTCATCAGCAAGGTTTGACCAGTTATTATTTACCGGAAACTTCTCATTATGCCCGAGACGGTCTACTGCAATCACATTATAATCACCCGCGAAGTGAGACAGCAGCGTATTGTAGCTTCCTCCGGGGAATCCGTTTGCATGCGCAAAATGTATAATCTCTTTTTTCATGTTATTAATCTGTTAAATTTTCGGCGTTTAAATTCTGTAGTCAAGTTCTTTATTTTCACTTTTCCTCTTGACAGTATGAATTATAGCAGTAATTACTTTGCCGTGCAGCATCCCATGCTCGCATGTATTATAATTCTATAAAACTTGATAAAACAGGAGGTTGTGTTATGGGATCAAAATGTGAAACATGTTCTATGAGGTTAAAAGCGGAAAAAAATCCTGACAGCATAATGTCTAAAATCTGGAAATGGCATACAAAATGGTGTCCGGGGTGGAAGGCATACCAGCGGGAGCTTAATAAAAAATAGATTCATTGTAATTCAATAATTTTCTGATGCTGTAACATTTCACCCGATAAACGGCATACTGCCATCCTTCGGGATAATGTAACGGCTGACTTGTACCCGTATCTTTAGAATAATATAAAAGGTTTCACCAACTGGATCTTTAAACCCCCGCAACCCCCGAGCAAGGCTCTTTGGACGGCTGACTTAAAGATATTATCATCAGATATATTTATTAAAAAACAAAATTTTAATACTTTTCTTTGCCACCTTCGGGGGTGCGGGGACTCAAAATTTTTGTGCGAATATCTGATTACTATCTAAATATGTGTACAAATAAGTGGAACGAAGGATCAGCAGCGCACAAGTGCCCGTAAGAAGTACTTTTCAACTCACGGAGATAAGGGATTTTCCATTGATTTACTGTATAAATCTTTTCAGAAACAGCTCTTTTATACAAATGAGAGGAAATGAAAAGAGTAATCCGTTACCTGATGCAGGCGATGAAACAATAATCTCTCAGCCTTTAATCCAGACAGTGTATTCCCCTTTTTTTTCATAGCCGATATCCCATCCGTCTCCAGGTCCCCTGTAGTCTGATCCGATTGATAATGCAAGTGCCTCCTCCCCCCTGTCGTTAAGTATAATGCCTGCAAAACCGGAATAGTGATCACAGAGATCAATCCACCCTGATGATGAATGAATTCCGCATTTTTTTCTGATGGAGGCAAGAGCTGATATCTCCTCCCCTAATCCCCAGTCAAAAAAATCAGGCCAGTATACACATGGGATACCAGGCATAGTCATTATAAACGCATACGCTTTCGATTTATAAAATGGCGCGCACGGCCGGCACTGCTGGCCCCAGCCGTTTGCTGTTGAAAAAGGCGATGCCCCGGTATCGTGATTATCTACAAAAGTTACAACCGAGCTTCTTTCCGCCGCGCTCCCTTTTGCATTCAGGCCATACCTGAGCCTTGCCGGGTCAGAAGTCTGGATTTCCCTTTTAAGAATTACATCAAAAGCGCATACTCCGCTCTCCCCGGCCCAGCCGAGTATACCCGCCGCTTCATCTGAACCATACATGTTAACCATCGGATCATCAGTCAGGTAGGGGGATTCCCGGCAGTACTCGCCCATCGAAATATACTCAGCCCTGCCTGAACTTTTAATCCGGCTGACGGCCTCATGAACTTCATATCCCCTGACATAATTCCATCTCCATCCGTCAATACCGTAATCATCCATGAGCTCATCCATGGCTTCCTTCATTCTTCTGCGGACAACAGGATCAGAAAGGTTTAAATCAAATTTACCGTCCTCAAACTGTCCCCCTTCATCATTTCCTCCACGGGCCCATTGCGGCCCGGGGTATGGCCAGATATCCTTTTCCATCCGGTCCCTGTCCCTGTGATCAGTCACAAGGTCGGCAATCACCTTTATGTTATTTGAATGAAGAACAGACACCAGTTCTTTAAGTTCGGCTTTAGTCCCATAACGCGAGTCGAGGTCAAAGTCGTGCCAGAAGTAACCCTCTCCGCCTCCCCGCCTGCCGTCCTTTTCCCATGATGAATCATCGCGCCAGAGCGGAGGAAGATAAACTACAGTGAACCCGGCTTCAGAAATCCGGCCGGCCATGTCACGGAGTATATGAAACCATGATCTGTCAGAATCATCGACAGTCCCCTCTCCGCCGGTTTTAACAAGATTCCAGTGGAAAGCCTGAAGTATTATATCATACCCGTTTCCTCTCGCCGCCATAATCTCCGCCTCAAATTATTATCATGGTAATAAATAATATTCATTGTGATGATTTATTATACCTGCGCAAGAATAATTATATTTTTTTCTTACTTACAAAAAATTATTGCATTACAGACGCCAATACCAGATATAGTAATTTATACATAATGGGGGAGAGTTTGGATTTACTTCCCTTAAAACGGCCCCGGATATAATCAAAAATTTATTCACGCTACTCCAATTTTATTCACAATTTTTTTATTGACATCACACGCAGAAATAAACCTTTTGTAATTAAAAAAAAGTACCATTTTTTAATTTGGAATAGAGCAGGATAGAAAATGACACTTACATTCAAGTCACCTATAACCTGCCAAAAAAAATTTAGCGATGACTATAATGAGAGAATTATTGAGAGAACAACACGCCAATTATTCCTTTTTCATAAAAATTATAGTCAATGCTATGTTCGCTCATTTTACGGCCCGCGCAATGTTAAATAAAAATGAAATCATTAAATTCTGTAATACTGCAAAAAGGTGCGGAATGATGAATTCAATTAATACGGCAACGGTTAGTTATATTCAGGCTCAGTTTTAGAAATAAAGAGAAAACTCTTTATTCAAAATTTAAAAAACTGGCTTAAAGCTTTTCGTTTAACATTACAGGTTTCACTGCATTAAGGCTCAATCGGACTGATAATGCTGATGAAATAAAAGTAAAACAGATTAAGCAGCCAGATCTACTTTTAAAAAAAGGTTAGAGGTCAACCAGTATGAAAATTTTCAAAAAAGTTTCATTAATGTTGGGAGTGTTATTGTTAAATACAGTATCATCTTTCGCAAGCGAAGCAGATCTTGCAATTCCCGACCTGCACAATGGTGCACCATATGCACTACTCGGTAATATAACTCCATTTGATCTTCTTTTCTATGGCGCGTTTATTATTGCCGGTACATTAGGAATAAGCTTGTATCTCAGCCATCAGGTTAAAAAACTTGAAGCTCACAGTTCAATGCTTAATGTTGCTGACATAATTTACGCAACATGTAAAACTTATCTTATCCAGCAGGGAAAATTCCTTCTTATGCTTTTTGCTTTCATTGGAAGTGCAATGGCATTCTATTTTCTCGCACTCAAAGGACAGACAGTTGGTACACTTGCACTGGTACTTTTATTTTCTGTTATCGGTATGCTCGGTTCCTACACTGTTGCATGGTATGGAATAAGAATTAACACATACGCTAATGCACGTACAGCTTTTGCATCACTTAGAGGAAAACCATGGGATGTCGTAAATATTCCGCTCCGTTCAGGTATGAGCGTTGGTCTTTTCCTTATCTCTCTTGAGCTTATAATGATGGTTATCATCCTTTTAGCTGTTCCTAGAGATATAGTAGGATACTGCTTCCTGGGTTTTGCTATCGGTGAATCTCTTGCAGCTTCAGCTCTTAGAATTGCAGGCGGTATCTTCACAAAGATAGCTGACATCGGATCTGACCTGATGAAAATAGTTTTCAACGTAAAAGAAGATGATCCCCGTAACCCTGGCGTTATAGCAGACTGTACAGGTGACAATGCCGGAGACAGCGTTGGACCAACAGCTGACGGTTTTGAAACTTATGGTGTTACAGGAGTTGCTCTTATATCTTTCATAACACTTGCAGTAACAAAAAGCGACATGGTAACAAACCAGGCGATTCAGGGAAAACTTATTGTATGGATATTCGCAATGCGTTTCCTTATGGACTTCTGTTCTGGAATCTCATACTTTGTAAACCAGTTCATATCAGAAAGAAAATATAAAAATCTTAAAGAATTCGATTTCGAAGAACCTCTTATGAGACTTATCTGGATTGCTGCTATTCTCTGTATTTCAACAGCATTCGGAATGAGTTACCTTCTTATAAGTGACCTTTCAGTTAACGGTGTTGCAATGCCTCACGTATGGTGGCAGTTAGCTGCAATTATCACATGCGGTAACCTTGCTGCGGTTCTTATTCCTGAATTCACAAAAGCTTTCACAAGCTCAAAATCAAAACACGTTCATGAAATAGTAACAGCTTCAAGAGAAGGCGGAGCATCCCTTACTATCCTTTCAGGTTTAGTAGCAGGTAACTTCAGCGCATTCTATACAGGAA
>DAONFJ010000003.1:0-85552 GCA_035403545.1 Spirochaetota bacterium | reverse complement strand
ATGCAGATGCTTAACCTGCTTAAATGCCTGAGACTTGATAGAGATATTGGAATTATCAGTATAAAAAATATTGCTGAAAAGATTGAAGATCCGGTATTAATTATTAAAAACGTTCTTCTTAAAATTCAGGATGGGATTAAGCCCGGTGATGAATTTATTGGAGAATTTATAATCCCGCATTATTCCGGAATAAAAGGTATTCTATCAATACTTCCCGGTGTTAAGTCTATAAACTATGATTACCTCAAACTGATTTTTATAACATTATGCGCAGCCTCTCATTTTAAAAAACTTGAGAGTGATTTTGAAAATTTTATCAGCATTTCGGAAGAATTGTTTGAGCAGTCGCTGAACACCCTTACGATCTGCGGTTTATGTGAAACAGTTAGCGGCAGGATTGTGCTCTCCGAAGCCGGGAAAAAGATCAATGCGCTTCTTCAGAACAAAAAGCACAATAAAGAAATAGAAATAAAAAAATGCATCTACATCAGCCCGGATTTTACTCTTATGATTCCGCATATGGATATTGATCCCGTTTCTCTCTACACAATAATGGCTTTTACGGAAATTCTCAAGGAAGATGTTGTAATAGAAGCGGCGATAACCAAACTATCAATAATAAACGCGAAAAAAAGAGGAATGAATATAGAGAAATTTATTCAGACTCTGAGAAAATACGCAAAGAATGATATACCCCAGAACCTTGAGTTCCTGCTTAACGACTGGACAAAACAGACAATCAGCATCAACATATCAAGGCCTATCCTTCTCCATGCAAGTCACGGAAGTTTTATTGATGAGATTCTCTACAGTTCATCATCAAAAACTATAATGACAAGAATATCGGAAAATTATGCCATTCTGGATAAAGATTCGATTGATGTGGTAGTAAAGTTTTCGAAAAAATTTGACGCGGTTATTACAATTTTTGAAGAAAACGACTAATCGGTGGTAACCTTTATTTTTATAGGAAAATTCCAGTTCATGAATTCCTGGAGAGCTTTTATGGTTTTATCCTGTACAAAATAAAGTTTGCCATTGAGTTTAACAAGTCCGCCCTTATAGTAGGTATGTTTCATCTGATGCTCAATCCATCCTATAAGTTCAACTTTTTTCCAGTTATCAACTGTCTTTAAGACAGGCAGTTTTCTGAGATAGAGTTCTTTAATTACTCCATCTTTAACTGAATCTACTAATATTTTTTCCCATTCCATTAATATTCTCTTATTAACATTATTTTAAATTCTTTTTTACGACAAATAAGTTCTGCATTGTTCTATAGATTCAGTATCATTTTTTCATCTTTTCATCGCCGGGACATTCGTTTATCAAAGTCTCTACTTTACTTTCGAGCATTTTCTTTTCACTCTTAAGTCTTTTAAGTTCCTTATGAAGCTCAATTGCTTCTGTTCTGCTTAACTCTTCGACATTTTCTTTAGCATTCATAATTTTTTTTGCATCCATAAGTTGTTTAGAAGAGTATTCTATGAGAGATTCCTGTGCTGCAATTATCCTATTGGCATTAATCAGTTCCTCTCTGCGAAGCTCGTTAAGCATCTCTTCAGCCTTAATTCTATCTTTCAAAGCTATATATTCGTTGTTTCTATAGACAGCTATACTTCTGATTGAATCGTTAAGATTAAGATGTTCATCTATCAGTTTTCTTTCAAAGTCGAGCATTTTAATAAAAATCTCTTTTTCAGTACCATCATCAAACATATCTTTTCTCTTTATATTAAGCATACATTCAATAACATCTATGCGGGATTCAGATTCATCAGAAATAAGCTTCATCAGATGCCTGTATTTTTCAACCAGAAGCGTTTTTTCAATCAGCAGCATAAAACTTCTTTCATCAACAGGTTTTATTATAAACTCAAGATTAAGCAGATGAATTGCATTAAAGAATACACCTTCAATATATTTTTTCTCGGTAATAATCAGTTTAAGAATATTTTCTACGGATTTAATCTCTGAAAGCCTTTTTATCAGTTCCTCAGGCTTCATTTTTGCTAAATCAAAAATGAGCACGCAATAACCTGTCTGATTGTCACAAATTTTTTCAATCTCTTCCAATTTTGAAATAGTTACTGATACACCCATCTGCTCCACCCTTGATGCAAGAGCTTTACCATCTTTATTATCAGTAAAATATAATATTTCAATTTTATTCATAGATTCAAACCTTTTCAGACCCTTTATATTTTTAAATATTTCCTTATATTACAACTCTTTTTTTCAGAGGATTATAAAAACGGCTTTGAGAGTAATCACCTGAATCACGTCAATACAAACGAATGAAGAGCAATTTAACGGAGCCAATTCCCTGCCAATCAATCCAGCAGAATATCCTTTATCATGTCTAATATTATCATTAAGATAACTAACTTTCTTCTAAAACATGCCAAAAATTCATATTTTTTATGATGTCTACAATTTTAAATATAGCTTAAATGAACACATCCTCAATTATGTTTAATAACTGCAATAAAAAAAGCTTGTCATTGCCGGCTCATATAAAGACTTGTCCCGAAAAATAAATAAAACCATTTGAGGAACTATTTTGAAATACGTAAAATCTGCCTTTATCTTATTTTTTGTTGCTGCACTGTTTTTCAGCCGCAATCAGTGGGTATTTTCGCTTGGATTATTTGAGCTTTTCTCTGAAACTCAATATTCAGGAAACGGCCTGAAGAAAGTTCAGGAATTCAATCCAGAAAGAGATACACTTTACCTCCCCGGCCTTGAAAATAAAAAACTCTTCGAGTCCATTGAAGACTTATCCTTATGCAGAAATGATGATGTTAGAAAATATATATATCTCTACCTCACATCCGGAAGAGAGTATCTCATAAAATCAATTGAGAGATCTTATATATATATTGATATTATAAATGATATTATGAAAAAAAACCCAGATATCCCGTCAGAGGTGGCCCTCCTCCCTCTGCTTGAGAGCGGTTTTGATCCGAATGCAGTATCAAGAAGCAATGCAGTAGGTTTATGGCAGTTCCTGCAGTCTACTTCTTCATATTTGGATATTAAAAGCAATAAATGGGTTGAAGAAAGACGTGATATTGAAAAATCAACTGAAGCTGCCATCAGGCATTTACGATACCTTAACAGAACTCTGAGGTCATGGGACCTTGCCCTTGCTGCATATAATGGCGGAGAAGGGCAGATTAGACGGGCCATAGATAGGACAGATTCCCGTAACATATGGGATTTAATTAAATCAGGGAATCTTACAAAAGAAACTTCAGAGTATGTTCCAAGATATGCGGCTCTTGTAATAATCTACAATAATCAGAGAATTTTCGGAATAGAGGGTGATATTAAAATTCCATCAAAAGAAAAAACCGAAATTGTTAAACTTAATTACCAGATGAATATAAATCAACTTTCACAAAAATGCGGTATCGATCCTGATGAAATCAGAAGGTACAATCCGGAACTTAATACTCCGCTTACTCCCCCTTCATCAGAAAACTATACTCTCAGATTGACATCTGACTCCGCGAAAAAGTTCTATTTAAACCTCGGAGGACTTTATACCGGCATCGTAGCATATCACCAAAATTATATCTTGACACAACTCTACCCTGAATTACTTTTTTAAAAAATCACCAAAGGAGCATACAACATGTTACCCTTCAATTTACCAGGCGGCGGCGAATGGCTTGTAATTATCGGCATTATTGCCCTTCTTTTCGGAGGGAGTAAAGCGATGTCATCCGTTAAAGACATTGGAAAAGAGGTATATAAGCTCAAGAAGGATGTTGATGACCTGAAAGATGAAGTCAAAATTGATATCATAAAAATTAACGAAAAAGATTAAACTGGACTAAACTGGATCCAATATAAAAATCTGATGTTTCTTTACTTGTCATTCCGGTTTTGCAGTTTCCTTTCCTGCAAATACCGGAATTTCCTTAAAGAATCAGTAGTATGAGATTCCGGCATTCCGTTTTACTTCAGCCGGAATGACAACAAACAGACTTTTATAACAGTCCGTCCTGTTTAGTAAGCATAATGAAAACTTGTTTTATATTAAACAATAAATATTAGAGGAGCATTCTCTTGGACTATTACAAAATAAAAGGCGGAAAAAAACTCAGCGGTGAAGTCAGAATTTCGGGGGCAAAAAATGCCGCTCTCCCTATAATTGTAGCGAGCCTGCTGGCTGATGGAGAAACTGTTTTAAAAAATGTTCCTGATCTTATGGATATAAGGACAATTATTAAAGTTATCGAATACCTTGGTGCGGAAACGGAATTCGACAGTGAAAAAAATATTCTTAAAATAAAAGTTAACAATATAAAAAACGGTGAAATGCCGTATGAACTCGTTAAGACTATGCGTGCTTCCGTTTATGTAATGGGGCCGCTTCTTGCAAGGCTTGGCGAGGCGGATGTCTCTCTTCCGGGCGGCTGCGCTATAGGGGAACGGCCTGTTGATATACATCTTGCAGGTTTTGAAGCTATGGGTGTTAAAATTGATCTGGACCATGGGAATATCAAGGCAAGAGCGGCAAAGTTAACTCCTGCAAATTTTACCATGCGGCAGATTTCTGTCGGAGCAACTGCAAATCTCATGATGGGTTCAGTACTTACACAGGGGAAAACTGTTCTTGAAAACTGCGCGCTTGAGCCTGATATTGTTGACCTGGGCCTTTTTCTCAACAAAATGGGAGCAAAAATAAACGGTTTAGGCACTGAAAGAATTACAATTGAGGGAGTAAAAAAGCTTACTCCTGTTACATATTCAATTATGCCGGATAGAATTGAAGCCGGTACTTTTCTCCTCGCAGGAGCTATTACCAAAGGTGATGTTAAATTGACTAACTGTGTTCCTGAGCATATAGAATCTCTCATTGATCTGCTGACGGAATCGGGATATTTAATTGAATCAGGCAAAGATTCTGTGAGAATTACTCCCGGAAAAGAACAGAAAGGATTTATGGTTAAAACTCTCCCCTATCCCGGTTTTCCTACGGATCTTCAGGCGCCATTAATGTCTCTTGCCACAACTATTCCGGGAATAAGTGTTATAATAGAAACAATATTTGAAAACAGGTACACTCACGTAGGGGAACTCCGAAGGCTCGGTGCTGATATAAGTATTGAAGGAAATGTTGCTGTTATAAAAGGTGGAAAAAAGCTCACTTCCGCCCCGATTATGATGTCTGATCTCCGCGCAGGCGCATCCCTTGTAGTTGCGGCCCTTGCAGCTAAAGGATTTACAGAAATTCGAAGAATTTATCATTCTGACAGGGGTTATGAAAAATTAACTGATAAGTTATCCGCCTTAGGTGCCGATATTAAAAGGGTAAAAGGGGGAACTTTCTAATGGTGAGAGGAATATACACAGGCGCGAGCGGAATGCTTGCTCAGGATGCAAAGATGGACGCTATAGCCAACAACCTTGCCAACGTTGACAAAACAGCGTACAAGAAGGATATTGCTATATTCAAATCATTCCCTGAAATGCTCATCCGCAGAATTAACGAAAGCGGCCTTGGTATAACACCTGCAGGTTCCTATGATGCTGCACCATATGTTGGAAAACTCGGTACAGGGGTTGAACTGAACGAGGTTTTTACAGACTTTGAACAGGGATCTCTTCAGAGGACAGAAAACAACTTTGACCTTGCGCTTGAAGGAAAAGGTTTTTTCACAGTAATGACAGAAAGAGGTGAAAGATATTCCAGGGACGGTTCTTTCACTATAAATCAGGACGGCATACTCATGACCCATAACGGGAACCCTGTTATGGGAGAGAACGGAATTATAAAAGTTCAGCATAATAACTTTATTGTAAATGAAAGAGGCGAAATTGTTGTAAACGGCGACCTCTCTGCAGACCCGAGAGATGTAGTAAGCATGAACAGCAACAACTGGTCAAACCCCATTGTAATTGATAAACTGAAGCTTGTTGACTTTGAAAATATAAGAGAGGTCAAAAAAGAAGGTGACTCTATGTACAGAGAAACCGAGTATTCAGGGCCTCCGCTGCCTCCCGGTGAACTTAAGGTTGTACAGGGATTTCTTGAAAAATCCAATGTCAATATTGTACGGGAAATGGTTGATATGATTGAAGTTCAGAGAAGCTATGAAGCTAACCAGAAAACAGTTACGTCGCACGACCAGGCTCTCGGCAAGCTGATAAATGAAGTAGCAAGATAACAGCCGGACTGTCAAAACCGGTGTTTCTTCATCGGCACACCGGTTTTCCGGTAATGCCGTTAAAGAATATGTGTTAAAAATTCAGAATACTATAATAAATATAAAATTCCAGAAAGAATCCTTCCGGCTTATTATCAGATATTAGAAACTACCCCTTATCAGCTTCCGCAGATATAAAAATAATTAAACTGTCATTTCCTGAACTCAAACGGCCGATCCGGACTATATAGCATCAGCACACAAAGTTTAAACTCCGCAGCGCACCGAAACTGTTTTATGACAATTTATCTAAAGCTGAATAATATCACCAGATTTTCCCGAGGTATTTCTTAATATCCTCAATGTCTCCGCTGTCAATGGGGCAGGATGATGTATAGTCCGCATTGATCTTTTTTGCAACACGTCCGGCCACTTTCCAGAACTCTCCGAAGTTATCGATATTTGCCCGTGCCACAAACATGGGACCACGGAAACCAGGCATAATACCGGGCATTTGCATATACCCCCAGTCTCCTGAAGCAAATTTATACCACTGCGTGGTTGTTGGAGAAAAAGCCCATTCAGCTTTATCATAATTATCTATCATTAAGCCTCCATAAGTGCATACCGCTCTACCCTGTTTATTTTCTATGGTAAGCTGTACCTTAGGCATAGACGGGCAATCACGTCGCGACATGACAATGACCTGCCTGTTTCTTTTTTCTCCGGTGTATTTGTTCGGAGTGTTGATCCAGTCACTCCCTCCAGTTTCTTTTGAGCCAAGTTTAACCGGAAGTGAACTGTTGTTCCAGGCATCTACAAGAAGTTTTGCAAAATCAGAGCTCATGAAAATTACAGCACCGTTTCCCGCATGGGCGGTTTCCGTAAAAAAACCTGGAGCAGAAAAAACCATCAGCATCATCAGCAGTGAGAAAATTAACTTTTTCATATTTAAACCTCGGTTATTTTATAGCATACTGATTTATATATCAGTCTGTCGCAGAATTTAATTAAACTTATTGTTAAATGGAATATTATCCCGCCATTAGTGAATTCACCGGATAGAAACAGCCTCCCAAAATTTTAACGATAAAAGTTGCGCGAACATTTCAATGCAGATATGAAATTATAATTTAAACTTTAAAATGATCAAGTCTTGAATTCAGTCTTAAAATCATGTCTGAAAGTTTTCCTGAATTCCTCGCAATGTGGTCAGACTTTTCTGCAGTACCCAGCGAAAGTTCCGCAATATTACTTATTGATTTCAGTATTTCTTCAAAAGCAATGCGGTGTTCATCAGAAGATATCATTATTCCTTTTGCGAGCTCCATCACTTTTTTAACTTTTTCTTTTACTATACTATCTATTTTTATCCCGCGGTCCATAAGCCCGGTTATGTCCTTCATCGTAGTGTTGATTAGCGTTACGCTTTTAATAATCAATTCTATTTTGTTTATTGTATCAGCAACATTCGTCAGGCCATTATTAATTTCTTTATTGCCTGCGACCAGAAGTGTTTCAATTCTTTTAAGGCTGTCAGCTGTTCTATCAGCCAATTTAGAAATCTCATCGGCAACAACACCGAAACCTCTTCCCGCCTTGCCCGCCCTTGCCGCTTCAATCGCAGCATTTAATGCCAATAAATTTATCTTATCTGAGATTTCATGGATTATTAATATTATCTCCATCATTTCTTCAGATGTGGAGGTTATGTTAAACATGTTGGCATTCATATTTCTAAGAGAGATGCTTCCGGATTCCGCATTTAACGACATCTCGCTGGTGATTTTTCCAGCTTCATCAATTATTTTGTCCACACGGGTAATGTTTTCAGTTAAATCTGTAATGTATTCATTGAGCCCGATCAGCATCCTGTATTGCTCACCTGCAGCTATTGATCCCGATTCAATTCCCGATGAAAGTTCTTCAAAAGCGGAGGATAATTCTTCTGCTGAAGCGGCCTGATTCTGTGCATTGTCAGCCATTGATTTGACTGAATCGCTTACATCATCAGAAAAAGCCGTCATAGTTTTAGACGATTTTATCACCTCACTGATCATGTCTCTTAGAATGGATACAAATTTATTGAAGTTTGAAGTAAGGTCTCCCACCTCATCGCCGGAGTTGCAGATAACTCTAACATTAAGATTACCCTCACCCTCACCTATCTGTTTGAACTGCCCGGACAGGTCTTTCAGAATTTTGAGAATCGTAACCCGGAATAAAAGAAAACTGAATCCGCCGACAAATATTCCGGCGACTATGCATCCCGCGCAGAAAGTGATGAACATCATATCACTTTTCCAGTTCTCTATAAATATGTTGGCGTAAAGCGGGAATATGGCACCAACCATTACACCGAAGAGAAGTGAAAAAATTAAAAATTTTTTAATGATACTCCCCTCTTTAGCTCCCCGTAAAACGATCTGAAGATATTTAGCAGAGAATATCTTTTCCATAAAAAAACCTCACATGTATAGAAAAATGATCAGGGCCGTCATAAAAAATGTTTATATATAATATTTTATTCCGGGATCAGAAATTTCACCATCTGCAGTTTATTCATCACAGGATGTTATTTCTTTTCAACTGCCTGATCGGAGAGCTTTCAACTTAAAATTTCAAACAGTACTGACATTGCTTTATTGCAGTTACGCATATACCCGTGAGATCAGTCCATTATTGCAAAAGCATTTTAATCCGCTTCAAATTAGAGCGGCTCAACTTATAAAAATGTCAGACTCCGAACAAACATAAGGAGAAATGGTTTATCTTATTTATATCACGCTTCCTTTGAATGACATATATCATTCAAGTCACAATAAAATACTTGACAAATGCATACAATCTATATCATATAATATAGATTGTATGCATTTGTCAATTTAATTTTACTGTAGCCGTGATAAACGGCCGGTTTAAATGTTCAAATACGAAAAGATATTATTCCGGCAGACCCATGCAATAGAGAATATGTTTCTCAAGTTTTAATTTTTATAATCTAGACTTTTAAATTTAAAGCCATGATATTCCAAAAAGCAAAAATCATAACTAATAAAATAATTTCTTCTTTATTTACATTCTTCTGGTATACATTCCTGGATACTTACCTGAAGAAAGTAGAAAAATTTGTAATGAAGTTTCTTCTGTCTGTTTTTCATTTCATAGCACGGCATATATCATACACTTTCTCGGTTGCTTTTATTACAAGCATGGGAGGAATCCTGATTGCTGTTTATATTGCACTTTTCCTTTATGCAACTGTTCATTTCGATAGCAACCAGACAGCTAGCCACTTTGTAAAAATGTTTATCCTGATGATACTGATTGTCTATATCCCCGGGTATTATCTGCATTTCGGTATTCTCAGCAGGTTCGGTATGCCATGCTTTTCAAAATCACTTAATCTTATAAACCGCTACACAGAATTTCCTGAACTTCGCGAATTTAAAAATCCCGGAGATGGAACCAGACTTCTTAACGCGCTTGAACATCTCCCTGTTGAAAATATAAAAGCAGCGGCAATATACCCGGTACTTGTCATGATACCTACCGTTATGCAGGAATATATAATCGGCAGAAAATATAATTCATTGATGCTCCTTGCAGGAATCTCCTCTGCCATATTTATATATGTATTTTTCACATATATCTCGGCAGAGCTTCTGACCGGAGAGATGAGGCAATTAGTAAAACGCCGCATGGTAAATGAAAAAATTATTTTTGAAGAAAATTTTGCATTCAGCATCCGAAAAAAATTTCTTTTCATCACCTTTTTAGTTCTCATAGCAATGACCGAGCTGGTTTTAATGTTTTATTTCGGATCTATGAGAATTAAAACTTTTATTCCTGTTCTTTTTGTTTTCTTTACAATACTCACCCTGGCCATACTCCTTTTTTTCTATCTAATATCCATTGAGCAATCGCTGCAGGAGATAGAATATGCTGCAGTTGATTTAAGCAAAGGTGGAGAGGGAAAGCTCTTTCTGTCAGGGATGGATAAGGAGCTTATTACACTTGGCAGAGGAATAATCTCTGCAGCGTCCGAGGTTAACGAAGTACGTGAAAACCTTGAACGGAAAGTGGAGGAGAGAACAATTGAACTGAACTCCGCGCTGGAGAAACTGAAAGAAAAAGACAACAGGATACAGATTGAACTAAGGCTTGCGTCCGATATACAAAAAGGAATTCTGCCGGCCACTCCTCTGAAATATAATTTTATAAACATTACATCCTATTACAGGGCAATGCAGAAAGTTAGCGGCGATTTTTATGATATAGTACCGATGGATGACGGAGGGCTTGCTGTTATAATCGGCGATGTTTCAGGCCACGGCATACCGGCAGCTCTTGTAAACGCGATGCTGAAAATAAGTTTCAATGACGCACTCCGGAAATTTACATCACCCAGAGAGATATTTCAATACATAAACAGGACACTTCTGGAAACAATTAAAACCGGCGAATACCTCACTGCCATTATCGCAATTATCAGCCCATCACATGATGTAACATTCAGTAATGCATCACACAGAAGAGCAATAGTAATGCATTCAGTGACAGATGAAATTCATGAATGGGATACTGCCGGGCTTCCTGTCGGTGCAATACTTGAAGCAAACAACACGTATGAAGACAAAATAACCAGTCTCGAATCAGGTGACCGCGTACTGCTTTTCACTGACGGACTTGTTGAAGCAAGAAATACTGCAGGAGAGGAATTTGGCGAATCAAGACTGTATGAACTCATAAGAACGACAAAGGATGTTAGCGTCGAGAAAGCGAAGGATAATATAATTCAGGTCTGGGAGAAATTCACAACGGGTGTTGAAATCGCTGACGATGTAACTCTCCTGCTTCTTGAGATCAATCCGCTCTGCGATGAATTCAGAATAAAAAAAAATAATGCCCTAAGACTTTTCAGGCAGGATAAAGTGAACGAGGCGATCACTATACTTAATGAACTAAATGAAATAAACTGCAATGACAACTCAATAATAAAACTTTTAGGAAAAGCCTGCATGAAAGCAGGAGATTATTCCGGATGCGTAAATAATCTGAAGAAATATATTTCAGTTATGAAACCGGAAGCATCAGACTATTATATACTCTCGGCTGCACAATTCAACCTGAAACTATTTAAGGATGCGATGGAAAGTGCGGCCATGGCATGCAGACTAAACCCGGAACACCCGGGAGCTCTGACAATACAGGGACTTTGCCTGAAAAAAATGAGCAGGGAGGATGAAGCAGAAGCAATCTGGAAACAGATTCTATCGTTTGATCCTGAAAATAAAACTGCAATAAGAGAATTAGAATTAATATCAAAATAATGCGTATTGCTTTAATAAAAGCATTTTCTGTTCTATAATTATTCTTTTATCCGTTAATCTCACAGTACAGTTTATTAAAATTACTGACAACTTTTCTCCATAGATATTAACATTTGAATTGCATTCTTGAAAACATAACTAAAATAATCTTTATGATTTAATATTTTTTTATATTAAAAATTTGTAATATAATAAAATTTGGTTTAAACTGTATAATAAGCATTAGCTCTATTTTAATCCTTGACTTTTTTGCTCTTAATAAAATACATACTTTTGTTTAATTGTACATTAAAATCGGAGGATTAATTATGATATCCAACCTTTATGAGTTCTACAAAACAACTTGTGAAAAATACTCTGTAAAAATTCTATTCGATAATAAAATTAGCTACGCAGAAGCCATGAAACTTGCAGAGCAGAGAGCTGCATTTCTTCAGGCTGAGGGCTACAAGAAAGGTGACGTTATTGCTATTTTCGCAGTGAGTAACGCCGAATGGTGTATTACTTACATGGCCATTAACTGCATGGGAGGAATTGTACTTCCGCTTGATGTAAATCTTCCTAAAGAAAGTTATCCGGCAATGCTGAAGCGGCTTAAAACTAAAGCTGTTTTTATATCCAATGAATATAAAGGCGTGCTTAAAGGGATAAAAAGCTACTCCGTATCGCTGGATAAAAGCATGGAGAAAAAGAAAAAATTTAAAGTCCCGAAACTTTCTGAAGATGATACCGCAACATATATTTATACATCAGGGACAACCGGGACTCCAAAGATTGTAACGCTGACACATAAGAATATCTACTGCACGGCAGAAAGCGCAGCGGAGAGATCACATATGTCAGTAGATGACACCTTCCTCTGTATTCTGCCGTTATATCATGTATATGCCCTTATCGCCTGCTTTGCTGGGCCGTTTGCTCATGGCGTTTCATTTGTGTATCTCACATCGCTGAAAGGGCCTGACATTATGAAAAGCCTGGCTGAAAATCCGATTACTGTATTCCCGGCAGCACCATTGCTCTGGGAGATGATCATGGACGGGATACTCAATAAAGTTAAAAATGAATCTGACTTTAAATTCCGCCTTTTTAAATTTTTTCTTACCTATGGCAATTTCATGAGAAAAATCGGGCTATCCTTTCTTGTTGATAAAATTTTCGATCCGCTGCATGAAATGTTCGGAAGGAAACACAGATTTTTCGTAAGCGGCGGAGCACCGTTAAAGGATAAATACAGAAAATACTACAAGGCTATGGGCTTTAACGTGCTTGAAGGATACGGACTTACTGAAACTACAGGCCCCATCGCACTTCCCGATCCGGATAACAATGTTATCGGCTCAGTGGGCCCGGCAGTTCCGGGAAACGAAGCCAAGATTAAGAATATTAACGACGAGGGTATCGGAGAGGTATGGCTTAGAGGCAGTTCTGTAATGCCCGGATATTTCGGCAACGATGAAGCCAACAGGGAAGTTTTTGATGCGGATGGTTTTTTTAACACCGGAGACCTGGGGCGGATGGATAAACACGGCAATCTCTATCTGACAGGGAGAGTAAAGAATGTAATAGTTCTATCTTCTGGAAAAAATGTTTATCCGGAGGAACTTGAATCGTTTTACAAACAGTCCGAGGCGATCGAAGAAATTGCGGTTATTGCACGGAATGTTGATGGTGCGGACAGAGTTTATGCTATAATTGTTCCTGCGAATAAAACTGAAAAGAGCTACCAGATAGTAAAAAATGAACTCACCAGATTAAACAAGGGACTTCCTTCATACAAAACCGTAAATGACTTTGCTATATCATTTGATAAACTTCCGGTCAACTCCGCACGGAAAATAGTTTATAGAGATATTATCAAGCTCCTTGAAAAAGGTGTATTTATGGAACATGATAATGATAA
Organism: Spirochaetota bacterium; assembly: GCA_035403545.1. Lineage (GTDB taxonomy): Bacteria > Spirochaetota > UBA4802 > UBA4802 > UBA5550 > WRGT01. The sequence continues at coordinate 72,152 of DAONFJ010000003.1, read as the reverse complement.
AGCCGTACTTCAGACAGTTTTGTCAGGGCAGAGCCCGGCAGAAGTTGAAATTGTTAACATTTTAATGAAGAAACTTAAAACAGATAAAATCTACGCAAGGGAGTCACTTGCTGATTATGGAATAGATTCCCTCGGGCTGGTTGACCTTATTGTTCTACTTGAGGAGAAACTCCACATAACAATAGATGGTGAAAGAATTAAAAAAATTCAAACTATGGATGAGATGCTGGCATACTTAACTTCACTGGGGAAGAGCAGCGGTGAAAATATTGAAGACCGTTTGTTCCGATCTGAAATTAAAGAAAAGCCGAATTTGTTTTTCAATCCTTTTCTCTATTTCTGGATAGGCCTGATCGAGCTGATTTTCAAATTTGTCTGGAAGGTAAAAATTATCAATCGGGAGAAACTCGATATTAAAAATAATATTATCCTGGCGAACCATACTTCGTACTTCGATATCCCATGGTTTGTGTATGCTTTTAAAATAAAAGATATTAAAAATACTTACGCAATAGGGAAAGAAGAAGTTTCAGCCGTCAAATATGTATTTCATGGAATGCCGGTTATCTGGATAGATTATGAAAAAAATACAAATGAAGTTTTTAAAAAAAGTTCCGACCTTCTTCGTCAGGATAAATCTATACTTATATTCCCGGAAGGCAAGAGAACTGATACTGGCTTAACGCAGGATTTTAAAATGGGTGCAGCGTACCTTGCAAAAAATACCAACCGCGAAATAATCCCGGTAACAATTAATGGCGCTTACGACATCTGGCCTTCAAAAAAAAGGTTCCCCGGATTTTCCGGTACCAGAAGAGGAAGCATTGTTGTCCATGACAAAATCAATCCTGCTGATTACAAAACTGTTGAGAGTTTAAACGCGAAAATAGAAAAAGTGATTAAAAGCGGCCTTGATCCCGAATTGAATAAAAGTATGAAATAATTAAACGCATGACGGTTTAAAATACCCGTTTCCCGGTACACGGGTATTTTAAACTTATCTGCTCAATAATTAAACTGTTTTGCGGAGTTTACATGCTTTAAAATCTCAACAAAATTTTTCTACTCCACCTTAAATCTCGCTACCATTGATTGAAGTTCTCCAGCCTGACTTGACATCTCTTCACTTGCGGCAGCCGTCTCCTCAACAAGAGCGGCATTCTGCTGAGTCATTGTATCCATTTCTGTTATAGCTATATTGATCTGTTCAATCCCGCCTCTCTGTTCTTCGCTGGCAGCCGCCATTTCAGAAACAATTCCGCTAACCTGTTTGACTGACTCTATAATCTCTTTTAATGCCTCACCGCTTTTATTTACAAGCTCTGTACCGGTTTCAATCTTATCAACTGAATCTTTTATAAGAACACTTATTTCTTTTGCAGCGGATCCTGCCCGCTGTGCGAGATTTCTGACTTCACCTGCAACAACTGCGAAACCTCTACCCTGCTCGCCGGCCCTTGCCGCTTCAACAGCCGCATTCAAAGCCAGAAGATTTGTCTGAAAAGCGATCTCATTAATCATTGAAATTATATCAGCTATTTTTCTGCTGGATTCGTTGATCTCACCTATAGATTTAACGGCTTCCTCAACTATTTTACCACCGCTCTGAGCCAATGTAAGTGAAGTATCAGAGATTCTGCTTGCCTCACCGGCATTTTCAGAACTCTGCCTGGTATTCGCATTCGCCTGTTCTATCGTAGCAGCAATCTCTTCAATTGCGGATGCCTGTTCAGATGTCCTCTGTGAAAGGTTCTGGTTATCAGTACTTATCTGCTCTGACGAGGATGCGACAAGCTGTGATGATTTAATTATTTCAGTAACAGTCTTTCTTACTTCTTCACTCAGTTTCTGAAGAGCTTTTCCAAGCTGACCGATTTCGTCATTTCTGCCCTGTAAAAAATCGGGAACGTCCCGGCTTATGTCAAGCATAGCCATTTCATCCGCATGACTTACTGCAGCAATTACCGGTTTGGTTATCCCGGCCCCTATCATATACGCAAGTACAGCCCCGATCAAAAGAACTACTATAGTAATTATTATTATAATAATTCTCAACTTATCCACTCCGCTTAAAAATTCACGCTGTTCAACAGCAACGCTTATAGTCCAGCCCTCTGTATTAGCAACAGGGCTGAAAGCTGTTACTATATCGCGGTTATTAAAATAGTAATAAGCAATTCCCTTTTCTCCCTTAGTCATACGCTCTACGGCTTCTGCGAGAGGGAGCAATTTCGGATCATCTTTTGATGCTTTAATCGGATTATATTGTTTTAGAACATTATCATAGTTTTTGTGTCCGATTATAGTTCCCTCTTTATTAATGACATATGCATAACCGCTATCACCGTAAGTAACATCTTTAACCAGGTTTGAAAGTTCCCTGCCATCCCTTACTCCGTAAAACACACCTTTAATTACACCACCTATCTTGAAAGGTACGGCTACAATTACTGTAGGTTCATTTGTAACCCGGCTGATAATTACATCCGAGTAGGTGGATTTACCGGCGATTGCTGTTTTGAAATATGTCCTGTCCGTCAGCTTTGCTGCTGACTTATTTTTATCAAACCGGATAGAATTACCATTAATATCAGTTAATCCGAAAACCTGGAAACCAAGACGTTCAGCTTCATCTTGTAATTGTTTTACTTTATCATTCCATGGTGTATTATCTGAAACGATTCTTCTGCTTGCAACTGTCTCTACCAGTGCAATCTGCTTCTCCATGTTTGCCTGAAAAACACGGGTAATCTCTTCGCTTATTTTCAGCATAGTCTTGCCTGACTCTGCCAGAATAATTGATTTTGACTGATAATAACTTAATAATCCGAAAACTACTGAAACAGCGAAAAGACATGACAATATAAGCATTATGAGTCTGGTTTTAATTGAATTCACAACAACCTCCATGCAAATCATTGAAATATAAAAACGATGAAAAAAACATTATTGCTAAAGTAGAAAAGTATCTGATAATGATAACTAAATAAGAGCGAATAGTCAAATTCAAAAATTCAAAAAATATAATCGCGAATAGCTCCGGAATTATTTAATAAAATTAATTTCAGTATTTATCCCCAGCTTTTTATACATCAAAAAAGAGAGTGCTCAATAACACTCTCTTTTAAAATTATATTTCCAGTTTTAAGTAGAAACTCACATTTCCTGAATAGTTGCCACATTTATTATGTTGTTTTTCATTTCACCTGTTATGTGAACCGAGATGCCCTCTTTTTTCTTCGTTTTCTTCAAAAGATTTTTAGCCATATCTGTCCCTTTTTTGTCAAACCGGTAGAATGAGTAAGTACCATCACTGCCTTTTATAAACAGGCCGTAACCTGACATTGCACAGGGAGCCATTTTCATACAAGCCACTGTATGTTTTTCCGGATGCAGTTTCAGATTTATACCGTCAGATGTAACACCATTGTTAGATTCAGCACATTTGACATCGGAAAGATACCCCATAAACATTGTGTTATTCATTTTCATTGAGGAACCCGACATGTCCATTCCCATCTGGGCAAACAGGGACACTGAAAAAAGAAGAACTGTAAAAATCAAAATCAATCTTTTCATACCTTTACTCCTGAATAAAATTTTTCTTATTGAAGTGAATATTCTGAACTTCAACAGATGTAACAGCATTTTAAATAAATACCATTACCTGTTATTCAACATACTCAAATAATCTAATAAAATCAAATTTATTAAAGAATAACTGAATCTTCTACTTCTCATAATGAGTTTTCAATTCTTTCAATATCTCAAATACTACTTTATCATTCTTTTCAAAATCACGTCTGTACCAGAATGAAAGCTGTTTATAACCATCCCATACGGTGACGGCTCCGGCAATATCAAGAGTCTTAACTCCGGGTTTTTTTGATCTGGTTTTCATTTTTTTCATCAGGCTGTTATAATCCGGACTGCTGCGGAATGCGATGAGTGAATCAACTTCGCTTTTCAGAAGGTTATCATAAGTTTGAGCAGACAAAAGTTTAAACAATTCCTCTTTATTCTCATTCCATAATTTACCAATTCTGGTTCCTGAACGGTTTGACAGAACCGGTATATACTTTCCTTTATCCGATATCTGTAGCCCGGATTCATTTAGTGCATCTTTTCCCCATTTAGAAAGAACATACGAATAAGGATTATTTTTTTCTGTAGTCGCAGTATATTGAAAAAATCTCAGGGCGTTTGTATAACCATTTTCAGCAGCGGCCTTATTTATAAGAGTTTTAACAAAATCCACAGCAGAAGTATCTTTATCAGCTGCTAATGCTGCTGATATTATAATCAAAAAACCTGTTATCAAAACTAAAGTTTTCTTCAAACGAATCCTCCGGATATTTATTATTTTTACTCTATATAAAATATGAGTAAAAACATATTTAGTCAAATATATTCTATATAATAAATAACAGATATTCGTGAAATTCTGCTTAACAAAACACGCGGCATAAAACTTCCGAAGTCAGAGTATTACAAAAAAGTTGACAGAATTCTCCAGCATAAACCAACTGCTTATCTGAATATCAGACTTTCTAATGAATACCAAAGAGGACACTGTAATGAACTCCCTTTATGATTTCTATAAATCGAGCTGTGAAAAATATAAAGGAAAACTGCTCTTTTCTACAGGCATGACATACGGTGAGGCGCTAAAACACGCCGAAGCACGGGCCGCATTCCTGCAGAATAACGGTTTAAAAAAAGGAGATGTAATCGCTCTTCTCTCGCATAACTCGATCGAATTCTGTATAACATTTATGGCAATAACCTCACTCGGCGCGATAGTACTGCCGCTTGATCCGAACCTTGACAGGGAAAAATACCAGGGAATGCTTAAACCGGTAAAATGCAGAACTGTTTTTACAACGCCGGAGTTCAGATCCTGTTTTAAAAGGGTAACGGTTTTTTCAACATCTCTTTCTGAGAATTTGGAAAGAAAAGTAAAATTCAGGAAACCTGTAATCAACGAAAATGATGTATCATCAATGTTCTACACATCAGGAACAACGGGAGAGCCGAAGATTGTTCAACTGACCCATGCAAATATTTTTAAAACTGCACACGCCAATGCGGAGTTCTGCAGGACGACACCTAATTATATGATTCTCTGTATTCTTCCGCTATTTCATGTCTATGGCCTGATCGCGGCGTTCATAGGCCCCGTAGCTCACGGAAGCTCCATATGCATTCAACCGTCACTGAAGGGCCCGGACATTATGAAAAGTTTAGCTGAAAATCCGATAACCATGTTTCCCGCTGTGCCGCTCATGTGGGAGATGATTATGGACGGAATAATAAATAAAGTTAAAGTTACATCTAAAAGCAAATACAGAATGTTCCGGTTCTTTCTCATGTATGGAGGCCTGTTCCGTAAATCGGGCTTATCGTTTATCCCTGACAAAGTGTTTTCACAGATTCACCGTGCATTCGGTACTGAAATGCGGATCATGATCAGCGGCGGAGCACCGCTTAAAAAAATTTATGCACGGTACTACAGCAACATGGGATTTAAACTCGTTGAAGGATACGGATTGTCGGAGAGTACAGGCCCGATCTGTGTAAGCAGCGAAGAAAAAAATGCAATGGGATCTATCGGTAAGCCCCTCAACGGGAATAGTGTTAAACTTGCGGATATCAACAGTGAGGGTGTAGGCGAGATATGCATTAAAGGTGATGCTGTCATGCCGGGATACTATAACAACGACAGGCTGAACGCGGAGATTTTTGACACCGAAGGTTTTTTTCATACCGGAGATCTTGGGAGGATTGATACCGCGGGGAATATTTTTATTACCGGGCGTTCCAAGAATGTAATAGTTCTACCCTCAGGCAAGAATGTTTACCCTGAAGAGCTGGAAGGTTACTATAAAGAATCGGGTCTTATCTCCGAGATTGCGGTTTTCGGCATAAGTGATAAAAACGGAGAGTCAGTTTTCGCAGTAATAGTTCCTGCGATCAAAAACGAATCCAGTTACGTTACAATAAAAGCCGAACTTGAAAGAATGAACAGAGGCCTTCCTTCCTATAAAACTGTAAACAGTTTCGCCATATCCTTTGACCCTCTCCCGATAAACAGCACAAAAAAAATACTTTATGATAAAGTAAGAGACAGCCTGAAAAAAGGTATCTACATCCGGAACGAAAATGAACGCGCAGTGCTTCAGAACCGGCTTACAGCACAGAATCCCGAAGAGGAACAGATCATTTCGTTACTGAAAAAAAAATTTGGAAAAAAGGATATATACGCGAGAGGAACTTTTGCAGATATGGGAATCGACTCACTCGGCATGGTTGACTTTATTGTCTTTCTTGAAGAAAATCTTGAAATAACCATAAGCTCAGAGAGAATGAAACATATCCAGACCATGGATGAACTTCTTCCATATATTACGGGACTTGAAAAAACTGCAGGTACATCTATAAGCACCAGAATTTTCGAGGGAGAGATAACGGAAAAACCATTCCCAATATTCAACCATCTGCATAATGTCTTTATACTTTTCTTTAAAGCTCTCAGCAGGATAGTATGGAAGTTTAAAGTAATTGATCCTGAAAAACTGGATTTCAACGGAACAATAATAACACCAAACCATACTTCCTTCATGGATATAATCTGGGTATCGATTGCCATCCCATCAAAGTACAGAAAACTTGTTTATGTAGCAGGAAATAAGCGCTTTTCATTTCTTAAATATATTTTTCCGATGCTTCCTGTCATATGGATTGATGAAGGCAATACAATTGAAGTGCTGAAAAAAAGCGCCGACATACTCCGCCAGGGCATGTCGCTTATTATTTTCCCGGAAGGCGGAAGATCAGCAGACGGAAGAATGGTGGAGTTTAAAACAGGAGCGGCGTACCTGGCAAAAAACCTTAACAGAAAAATTATACCCCTTTCAATAAACGGCGCGTATGACATCTGGCCAAAGCAGAATTTACTGCCCCGGTTTTCAGGCGGAATGGAAGGTTCGATAGTTGTTGGTGATTCTATAAATCCTGAAGATTTTAAAGATGTGGATAGTTTAAACTTATACTTAAAGAATAGTATTCAAAAAAATATTCAGGATATTAACAATTCCGGATGTTGCAAATAGCAGTGAACAGAATGCAGGGGGCTGCATCCCCCCTGCTTTATATACGGCCGGGCGTTTACTCCGCCAGTCTCACCGCAGATATTGGAATCTTCGAGGAAATACCCTGTGAAATGTTTATTTTATCATTAACTGCAAACTGGTCACAGTAATCATCATCAATCCGGATTTCACTCCTCTCCATGAATATGATGTTATATTTTCTCTTTCTAATAATTTCAGTTTTTATCTTATCAATTCTTCCGGATACGACCTGAACCCGGTTTGATTCTATATCTGATCCTAATTGCCACACTTTATTAAATGAGGACATTATGAATGGAATAGTGAAAGCAGCCATAACTGCAATAAATATACCGATATTCATCGCATTTGATTTTTTAAAAAACACCGCGATAGCACAGAGAGCTATTACAATTGCATCTCCCAACACAACAGCGCTGCCGATATATTTATAATATCTGATTTTATTTCTAAATCTGTGTACAACCATCTCTTTATCTTTGTCTTCAACTATCTCGATGTATTTATTCATACCTTAAAAACCTCCTGACTTTATAGAATAAACAATATTATTCCGCATAAATCTTTCAGAGAGTTAGAAGATCCGATCTCCATTCGGGATTTTATGCTGTTTTACCTTTCAGTATCTGATACAATAATAAGAATAGAATTAAAATTTTTAGTAGATATACAAAATATTACACTTAACTATATATATATCAAGATTTTTTTTAAAAGAATAAAAATAAATACCCAACTATTCATATATTTGTTATTTATGGTAAATATCATTGAATCGTTAAAAATATAACGGGGACCGGAATGGATCAGGAAGAAAGAATCATAGCACTTGAATCAAAAATAGCATATCTTGAAAACTATATCAACGAACTTAATGAGGTTGTAATAGAACAGGAAAAGAGTATAAAAAAAATTGCGTTAGAGGCTGATGAAATCCGGAAACAGATTGCATCAGGCAAAGAGGCCCTCCCGGAAAATGAGAAGCCTCCACATTACTGATATCATCTCATTGCCGGTTTTAAACACGTTATCCGCTATAGCAGATAACGTTTCAATCAGTATTTACATCCTGCTCCGTCTGACGTTAAATTCCCGCCGCCGTTAATTATCCGGCTGAAAAATCTTTTTTCATAAAATCAGGACTTCTCAGCCGCAATTGGTTCATCAGATAATTTAAAGCATCAGGTCATTCAAAATGACAGTCACAGCGGTTTCCGTACCTAAAAAATTTCCGCTATTTTATATTTTTTGCGGCCTCAATACGCCTTTTTATTGAAGGATGGCTGTAAAGAAAAAATTCTACAACAGGATGAGGTTCCTTATCTGCAAGATTGATCTCTGCCAGTTTTTCCATTGTGCTTATAAATGAATTCAGGTCGGAGGTTATTCTAAGCGCGTACTCATCCGCCTGAAATTCATATTTTCTTGAAATAAAATTAGTCACAGGCATCATGATGAGGCCTGAAAGTGTAAGGTAAAAAACAAGCGCAGGGAGAGCTGCAAGATCATATACATTTTCAAATCCCATACTTTTTATTGTGATGGAATGAAGCACACTGCATATATAGAATGACGCGAAAATAACCACTGTGCTGAACATTATATTCTTAACAATATGACGATGTTTGTAATGCCCGGCTTCATGGGCAAATACAATTGCAATTTCATCGGGGGTAAATTTTTCGAGAAGAGTGTCGCTGAGAATTATTCTCTTGGTTTTACCAAGGCCGGTAAATCCGGCATTAGCTTTTTTTGTATCCTTGCTCATATTGAAACTGTAAATTCCTGTAATGCTGATCTTAACATCAGACAGGATTTTTTCGACCTTCTCTTTAATTTCACCATCCTCCAGTTTTGTAAATTTATAAAATAACGGGAAGATCACTACAGGAGCAATCCTTGCAAAAAAAACAGAGATTACAAAAATAAAACCTGCAAAGTATAACCACCATTTATCTCCCATGCTCCGTATAAGAAAATAGAAGACAAGAGCTATTGGAACCCCGATGACAATACTGAGGGCAGTGGATTTCGACTCCTCCCAAACCCATTTAAAAAATGTCTGGTTGGAAAGGCCGAATTTATGTTCAACAATATAACTGCCGTAAAAATCGAAAGGAAGCCCTATTACAGAAAATCCCAGCCCGATTATCAGAATGAATACCAGGAAGTCTCCGTAGATATTTCCTGTAACGCCTGATAAACCGGCTATTAGTACTGACAGCCCCGAAAAAGCAAGCAGGGTGATCAGTAACAGATCCAGTACAAGATCGATGACTGACAGCCTTAACTTAATCCTGTTATAAAGTTTTTCATTTGAAATTTGTTCCATTAGTTTTTCCTTTTTATGTTAATCAGTAACAATTTAAATTTTTATATACCCTTTCGAAGGAATGGATATTGTAAAAGTTGTACCCTCACCGACTTTGCTTACAACATCAATTGCCGCGTTATGCTGTTCAATAATTCCGTATATTACTGCCAGCCCAAGCCCTGTACCCTTTCCTGCTTTCTTGGTTGTAAAAAACGGATCAAAAATTTTACTTATATTCTCTTCGCTTATCCCGCGTCCTGTATCAGAGACAGTAATTAATACGGCATGTTCATCCTTCCTGAATTCAGTTTTTATGACCAGATCTCCGCCATCCGGCATTGCGTGAGCTGAATTTTCTGCAAGGTTATTAAAAACAGATCTCATAAGGCTTACGTCAATTTCTGTCAACGGAATATCTTCCGCAAGTTCAAGATGCATTCTCACATCCTGGTAAGCAGGCTGCTTTCTGAGAATTGAAACGGTATCGGTTATTACATCATTTATATTGGCAGCAATTTTCTCAACAGCAGTATTTCTGGCAAAATCAAGAAGGCCTTTAACAATTTTTCTGCACCTCATGGTTTCGTTTATAATGACATTGATGTCTTCTTCGTATAAACCGCCCTTCATTTCCTCTTTCATCAGACTTGAATAAGTCAGCACACCGGTTAGAGGATTATTAATCTCATGCGCAATGCCCGATGCCATTCTTCCGAGAGACGCAAGTTTTTCTGACTGGATAACGGCATTCCTGGCTTTAACAAGCTGTTCATAGGAACCGGCAAGTTCAGCAGCAGTCTTTCTTAACTGCGCGATTGTATAAGGAAGGCACATCTCTTTTTCGGCAAGCCCTTTAAAAATTGCGACTGCATGACCGACGCAGGTACCGTAACCGCAGGCTCCGCAGTTAAGCTCGTCACTCGGCTTATAGCGCCCTATACTCTCAAGTATTTTTTTGAGTTCCGCATCATCCGGAGATGGAAGCCTGCGGTCATCTTCGTGGAAACTGGTAGAAATATCTATTCCGGAAAGTTTCTCCATAAATTCGTTATACATCTGCATATCAAGATCACGGGCATGTTTTCTGGCGTATGCGCTGACATGGCCCCGTTTTGTAAAAAGCGGAATGTCAGAAGATAATCCTGCACCGGAAATACAACCGTCGCAGCAGTTCAGTTCGAGAAGAACAGTTCTATGCTTGACAGTCTCGAACTCCTTTATAGCCTGTATAAAATCTTTATGTCCGGCTGAAACAATACTCATGGAAAAAAGATCTTCATCAAGACCTGAAGCCTGAAGTATCCCTCCTCTAATAGGGAGAATTGAACCCTTACAGCCATGAGGAGGATCAAATTCTGAACTACCGGTATTGTCGGGAGTGATACCCGCCTTGTTCAGCATTACTCTAAGTTCCGTGAAGGTGAGAACTTCATTAATTTCACCGGCGACCTCTGACCTTACCGCCTCATCCTTTCCTGCGATGCATGGCCCGATAAAAACTGTTTTCAGATTATCACCATATACCGCACGCGCCGATCTGGAACTAGCAACCATGGGCGAAACAATCGGTGCAAGATTTTTGACAAGGGACGGATGGTGTTTTTCAATATAAAACACTATGGCCGGACATGTAGTGCTGATAAAGCTCTGGTCTCTGTACCTGTAAAAAAGATCGCTGTATCCTGCGGAGACCAGGTCTGCCCCGAAAGCTACATCTATAACATAAGTAAAACCAAGCCCCCTCATCATTGATACTACTTTTCCATAGCTCAACCCGGCAAATTCAGCAGGGAAAGCTGAAGACAGCAGAGCGGCAGTATTCCCCCCTGAAAGAAGTTCATTAACATTATCAGTTGAATTTCTGACGATTTTCGCGTTTTGTGAACAAACTCTGACGCAATTACCGCAGCCTATACATCTTTCAGTAATAACCTCAGCCTGTCCGCCTGAAATACGGATAGCTTTTGCAGGGCATTCTCTTACACAGGAATAACACATCCTGCACTGTTCCTTAATTGTTCTAACCAGCGGAATCCGGACATTACCTGTCATTTTATTATCTTTTTAAAGAAAGTTATCATAACGCATCAACGGCAATTCTTATATCTATATTTTTTAGTGTCAGAAAAAACTCTATATCTCTCCAGAAATAATGTAGAGAGTAAACTGTAAAACATCTTATAAATTTCATTGAGTTTTATACTGTCAATCTATAAAATTAATAATTTACCACTTAGACAGGTTCAGAAACCGGCTTTTACAGGTATAAATTCTGCCGGATTATCCGGAGAAAGCCCGATCCGAAATTACAAAAGCGGATGCAATCATGCAATTCTTAAAGGTTAAAGTTCCCTCATCGCTCTACTTGAGAGAATTTCTGTATTCGCGGAGTTTTACAAATCTGTACCCTTTCTCTTTAAGCTGGAGAATACTTTTCTTCATCGCAGGGTAGAGGTTCTTTCCCGGCCTGTTCATGTGCCCGATAATTACTGATCCGTTTTCAATTCCTGTTACTATTCTTCTTGTAATTTTCTCAGGCCTGAATCCGGCTGCATCTCCTGATACTATAGAAAAGTTCATGGGAATCTGATTTAAATCATACACAATTTTCACTGCGACATCGTCGAAGTAGGCTGTTCCCGGCCGGTAGAAGATCGGCCTGGTACCGGTGATCTTTTCTATTTTTATCGCATTAAGTTCGACCTCATCAACGAGCTCACCGGGATTTTTAGTTCCGCGCCTTCCGTAAATTTTTGAACCGTTTACCGACGCGGGTTTATGGGCCATTCCGTGGTTCTCTATATCGAAAAGAGGGTCTGCCGCAAGTTCTTTAACAAGAGCGGGATTCGCGTCAATCCAGAGCCCCGTCATAAAGAGTGACGCGGGTATTTTATTTTCACGAAGAAAATCTATGAGTTCGCGGTCGTAACCGCTTCCTTTTTTTCCGCCGCATGCGTCGAGTGTTATGACAGCAATTTTCTCACTGGTATCAATGCGGAATTTTACGCCGGGTGTCCACTGCGAAAAAATTTTTGGTTTAGATTTAGAGTATCTGTTTACTATAGCTTCACGCTGCTGCTTATAATTGTCCGGGCTGTTTTCTTCCCCATAAGCGAATGCTGTTGTTATCAGCAGCAGTAGAAGTGTTATATTTTTTAAGTTTCTTTTCATTGTTTGTATCCGATTTGTTAGTTAATTTTAATGATACGATTATTGCCTGACTGAACATTCAGTTATATTTCCATCAGCACGGTATTCTCATTAATTTATTTACAGGACTGGTCCAGTGAGATATAAAAAAGTATTATTTTCTCTTAGTAATTCCACGGCCGAGTTTTTCCATAAACCCTCCCCTTGAGATGAACCCCGATTTAAATGATCTTACATCTTCGATTGTTATAAAAGAATTGGGCTCAAGCGCTTCAACGATTTCAAGTATATGCCTGACTCTTTTTCTTGGTACAGTTGTATAAATAATCATAACCTCACCCTTCATCCCTCTGCCGGGACTGGTGGTAATACCGAATCCCTCCTCGCGTAATGTAAGGGGCAGAGCCGTGACCTTTTCTGTTGTTATAATCCGGATTGACTGAAATCCGATTGAAACCATAGACTCAATCTTCATTCCGACAAAAGTTCCCGTGGCAAATCCTCCGGCATAAAAAATGTAGCTGGCCGGGCCGTTGAGGTTTTTAAAAATCTGCCCAAGGGCTGTAATCCATATTAAAACTTCGAAGAAGCCTAAAACCGGGGCAATCCTCCTGTATCCCCTGGAAACAAGTATTATCCTGAATGTACCGATGGATACATCAAGTACCCTTGCAGAGAAAATCAGAATCAGGCTGAGAATATCAAATCCCATTTACTCATCACTCCCATTTATATCATGCACTGAACACCAGTGTAAAGGATTACAGCCTCCCGTTCTCCTCGCATAACGACCAGTGTTTAAGCTTCCTTCCCTGCCGTCATAACTGCAAAATAGTACAAGGCTTTACCTTTAGCAAGAGAAAAATAATTCCGTCCGCCGCTATCAGCCTGGTTAGATATACCCGTCACATCCTTATGTACAACTTCCCCAGGGAATTGAAAAAAGCAGTTATAGAAAATATTTAAAATAACATCTCTTCCCGTTCATGAAGAACTGCAGACACTATGTTTGTCATGAACAGGATTACGGCGCCGCGTTGTTTGTCCACAGGCTGCCAGCGTAACCGCACTGTCAGCCGCGTGCAGTACATCCGGAAATCTCCGGCCGGCGCTGCATTATGACAGAGGATCCGCTTAGTACCGGGAACTACCTGATATTAAGTTTTATTCTCCATAAAAAGTTATACAATGATTCGAGAGATTTAAATCCTGCGGATAATATTGAAGCTATTTCGCCGTTAAAAAGTTCATCGCCGATATCGCATGTTCTCATGAGGTAAATATTTTTTTTCTGATACCACTCCTGAAGACTGTCGTGCAGAGTATTTTCGATTTTTCTTTTATACGCCTCACCTTCAACAGAAAAAATTCTTTTCTTTGAGATAGATGAAACTATTTTCAAAAACTCATCCTCACGGTCAGTCATCTCTTTCCGGAACAGATCCATAGTATTTTTCCCGGCGTTGAAGAATCCCATCCCGTACCGGTATGAATCTGGCATCAGTTCAAAGAAAAATGCAGGCGCTTCCATCCACTCTATCTGCGGCCTTTTGTATGAGATCCAGACATTGCTTCTGTATGGGGACTTATCCCGCGAAAATCTTATATCACGGTTGATTCTGGAAATTATTTTTTCCGGGCGGAGTTCAAATCCCGGATCGATTTTACTCATCGGTTCTGCCAGCGCACGGCCGAGTTCAATAAACGGCGATTGAACTATTGCTTTATAGCGGGCCCTGTTTTCATCGAACCATGCCCTGTTGTTGTTAAGATGAATTTCGTTCATAAAATCCAATGTTTCATGGGTGAATCCGGTAAAACTGCTTTTCTTCATTGTATCCTCCGTGGCTCCGTCCCCTTGAGAGGGTTTTATTTCAACTGACTATTAATCTGAATACTATAAAATCTCATCTGATGAACTCTTACTGTTTTATTCTTCAAGCCCCGTTCCGTGGAGCTGGCGGACTGATATCCGGACTTGTTTCAATTGTACACCAGTCGATTAAATCACAAATCGATATACGGTACATCGGGACAGTTCACCGGTATAACCGGAATATGTTCAATCACTTTCATGCTCTTCCATCTCCCAGTGAGAAATCTAGTCAGGTATGAGAAACCGAGAAGTGATATATAGATGGAAGCTATCATCCATGCGATGTATAAACCTTTACCCATAATGACTACCGCGATGTATGAAGGAATAATCAGGAGAAAAAGAGAGAGGAACAGCCCCATCATCATTACAAACCTGGTATCTCCCGCACCTTTAATTGCCGATGCGAATACCAGGTTCAGTGTATCAAAAATTGAATAGATTGCCACAAACTTAAGCAGTACAATAGTGAATTCCTTTATTTTTACAAAACCTGCATGATCGGCATTTGCCGCGAATGGAAATATATAAATTCCCGGAAGAAAAAAGTATGTAAGAGCAATGATCGACATATAAAAAAAACAGATATGAAAACCGGACCAGATTACTCTCTCTGCCATGGCTGCGCTGTTTTTCCCGATGTTCTGCCCGGTAAGCATTGATATCGCTATACCGATCCCGATCATCGGCATAAACGCCACTGTATTTATATTAAAAGCAATATTTGTAGCCGCGAGTTCAGTTGTACCAAGCCTCCCGACGATAAGCAGAAAGCCCGAGAATCCGGCTACTTCGATAAACATATGGATTCCGCTGGGAAGCCCGAATTTTAAAATTCTGGCAAAAAGTTCACTGTCAAATTTATAGTTGGAAACCGTTTTGTATCTGGCATTATACTCTTTTCCGAAGACAAGAAATCCGTATATTACAAGAGGTGTAAATCCGGCGCTTACTGTTGCTATGGCCGCACCCGCCACTCCCATCTCGGGGAATCCGAATCGTCCGAATATCAGGAGATAATCGAGAACAATATTAACTCCGGCAGAAATAAAACTTATCCACATTACAGGCCAGTTCTCCCCTCTCCCTGAATAAAAGCCGGAAAAGACCGATGAAGCGATCGGGCCAAGTGAACCGAAACAGAGTATTCTGAAGTATATAACTTCAAGTTTCTGAACCGCAGGATCATGGCCCACAACACGGAAAAACGGTTCTGCAGTAAAACCGAGCATAAATACAATAGCTGAACCGATTATAGCTATATAAATACCCTGCCATAACGATTTCCCGATTTTGTGATACTCACAGGCGCCATAATACTGGGCAACAAATGTTCCGACATAACTGGCTGTACCAAAGAACAGGCAGGTCAAAGTAAAATTAACTATTCCCGCCGGCATAGATGCCGCAACCGCATCAGGGGAATACCATGTTAAAAACACGCGGTCAGTAAACTGAAGAACTGACCATGACGCCGTACTTAATATCAGAGGCGCGGCAGTTGTAAGAAGTTCTTTATATCCGCCTTCCCTGTACCATAGATTTTTAAAAAATTTCAGCATAAATACCTCTGTTTAAATAAATAACAGGTATAATTTTAGGCAAGAAAAATCCGGTAATTTTCAGCGGCGGTATTATAAACAGTAAATTTCGTTACACAAAATCCCCAAGGCCGCATTCAACGGACCCGGAGACCGGCCATGATCCGGAAAATGTATTAAAACAGGATTTACAGGATTAGACCTGGTTAAATACACCGAATTATCAGCATTGCAACAGTTTCACTTTTTAATTTATTATCATTTTACACGCGACTCTATAATGGCACATAATGACAAACTCGCCCCTTCGTCTCTAAAGGAGGAAATACTCATTAAAAAGATAAAAATTTTTTAAGATACTGCCGTTTGTATTCTATTACTGACCGACTTGTACTATAAGATCACTCTATAGAGTTTCATATGATGGAGATATAAAAAGGTAAATGAAGCGGCTGTTGACTCTAACATCTTAACCATTTCTATAAACAGGGCGGACATGGAAATGACTAAAAGTGTACAGGAGCACAGGGAAAACTCCTGCAGATTAAAAAAATATTACATAAGTTATGATTAAAAAAAAGGTTAAGGATTGACAGGAGTTTGTTGAGTCTGTAATGATCGGCTTGACTATGACGGATCAATGCCTGAACCTGAAATAGCTGATATACCTGAAAAAACCCGATGAAGTATAAATATAAAATACCGGAACTGACAGAGCTGATAACGGATTTACATCCCGGGTCATTGGAGGATACTGTAAATGAGAATGAGAATTACTGAACCGGAAATTGATAAAGAAAATCCGTTTCTTCATGATAAATTAAACAGGGAACAGAGTGCAATAGTATTAACACAACTTTTCAGCAATACCGAAGGACCGTTTGTTGTGAGCCTTAATGCACCCTGGGGTACAGGGAAAACAACTTTTATTAAAATGTTCAGGCAGTATCTTTTAAACCAGGGATTCCCTGTGATTTATTTCAATGCATGGGAAACTGACTATCAGGACAATCCGTTGATAGCATTTATTGGAGAAATTAATTCAGGTATTGAAGAGCTGAAAAAACAGGGATTTGAAATTGAAAAAGCCAGAAAAGTATTTAAGAAAATTAAAAAGACAGGGAAAGATATACTGAAAAAATCAATCCCTGTTGCTATTAAAACAGCAACTCATAAGGCACTGGACATTGAGAAAGGCGGGGAGGATGCTTTTTCTGATTTCATTTCAGGGGTGCTTGAGAATCAGATAAAAAATTATTCAGCGACAAAAGATCAGGTACAAAAATTCAAGGAACAATTAAAAGAACTGGCTGATGAGCTTCAGAAGAATGAGAAAAGCCAGAATTTTAAATCCAAACCATTAATTTTTTTCATTGATGAACTGGACCGATGCAGGCCGGATCATGCGATCCAGGTACTTGAAAAGATAAAGCATTTCCTTGATGTTGACGGGATAATTCTTGTACTCGGGATTGACATGGAACAATTGGGGTATTCGGTTAAAACAGTGTTCGGGCAGAATATGAAAGAACGGAGCTATCTCAGAAAATTTATTGATCTTGAATATAATATACCGGCTGATAATTATATCAGCGGCTTATACTGCAGATATTTATCAACTGAAACAGCTATAACCGGAATATTGGGCAAACAGACAAATCAGGAAGATCTGCTGGCAGAATTACAATACTCAAGTATTCTGATGGCATCAACATTTTCATTGTCGTTAAGTGATTTGAATGTTTTATTCAATTCCTTATATCTGATTTTATTAACTTACGAAAATATACAAATAGAAACCATTGCATTGTCTGTAATATTGATTTCCTTAAAAATGCGGCATGTTAAATTATTTAACCAGGCCGTAAATAAAGAGAGGACAGTTTTCTATGTGATAAACGAACTAAATAAAATAAAAAAAGAAAATAATACCATTAAAGAATATGATAAATTTTTTATAGAAAGAAGATTAATTTCTTTAAATTTAAAAAAAGTTTCTGATGAGGAATATCAGCATCAGTTAAATTTAAGTTCAATTGCCCATCAGAACGAATTAAACAACATCTATAAAATTATAAAGGATAAAAACCGGCTGCAGAGTATTGAATTGTTTACAGAAACATTTATAAAAAAAATTAAATTTCTCGACTCTTTTAAATTTACAGAAGAAGAAAAAAAATAATCACGGCCGACATAAAGAACAATATGTTCTCCGGCAAAGAACCGCTGAAGGATGAACTGTCCGGCATTGTATAAATCTGAACCGGAAGGAAATAACGATGCAAATCAACACTGAAAATATAATTTCCCGTTTAGGGACTTTCCAGGCGCCACCTCCGTCTGTTTTTTTGAACGTATCACAGCAACGGGTTTACATCCAATTCAAAAAAACAAAAGGAGTTATCAATGCAATACAAAATAATGTTTATCCTGGCCATGGTTATTTTCGGAACTATTGGCCTGTTTGTCAGACATATCCCTCTCCCCTCCAGTGAAATTGCCCTGATCAGGGGAATTATCGGCAGCTTATTTCTCCTGGCAATAATGGTTTACAGCAGGCGCCGGCTGTCCGGAGAAGTTGTGAGGAAAAATTTACTGCTTCTTATAATCTCGGGCGGCGTTTTAGGATTTAACTGGATTTTACTGTTTCAGTCGTACCGGTATACAACTCTGTCAAATGCGGTGTTGAGTTACTATTTTGCCCCTGTCTTTGTCATGATACTTTCACCTTTTATTCTGAAAGAAAAACTGTCGTTCAAAAAAATGTTCTGTATTGCAGGAGCAATGGCAGGAATGCTGATAATTATGGGTAACGGCGGGAACAACTCCGGACAATATCACCATGCAGCCGGTATTGCACTTGGCCTGTCGGCTGCTGGATGCTATGCGGCCCTGATGCTGCTGAATAAGTTTATCCGCGGACTCGACGGTCTTGAAACAACGCTGATTCAATTGATCTCAGCATCCTGTGTGCTATTGCCATATGTTATTCTTACTGAAGGTGCGGCAATTCCTGTTATTTCCGGGGAATCAGCTGTATGGATTCTGACTATGGGAATTGTTCATACCGGTCTGGGATTTTATCTTTTTTTCACGTCTATACAGAAGATGAAAGGGCAGACTGCCGCCGCGCTGAGTTATACTGATCCGATTACTGCCATGGCAGTTTCAGGATTTATGCTTCAGGAAAGTATTCTGGTTCAGCAGATGCTGGGTGGAGCACTGCTGCTTGGGGCGACTTTTATAAGTGAAAGACTTTCAGAATCTGATTAACTGCCGGCGGCCGTACAGCCGAAATGCGCAGTTCAGTTGAAGCGGATTAGTATTCAATATATCCCGGTCAATTACTCACATTTACTTGAATTTCGTATCTGATCAGTTAAAATAAATGTATAGAAGTAGTGCTTAAAACCATTTTCGGCAGGAGGCTTTTTTATGTCTGTAAAAGTAAAATGTGTACACTGCGGTACTCTGGTAAATGAATTTACTGCCGAGTGCCCTAATTGCGGAAAACCTGTAGCTAACAAAGACGCCCCGACAAACGTTACAGCGTCCCCATGGAAAATGAAAAAGGTTGATCATGGGAAAAAAATGCCTGTAATTCCAATATTGATAGCAGTTTTTGCGGTAATTGCTATAGCAATCTATTTCATTGCGGTTAGATAAATCATAATTTTTTATCCCGGGTTTCAGGTGTAAAGTTAATTCTCTATACAGGAATGCTCATTAAAACAGCAGAGGGTTTATGCAAATACTCTGCTGTTTAATGTACTGCTATATGCTGCGGTTTTACTACTTCGACGCCGGCAGTTCGCGATTGTAACTCTTTATCGTAAAGGCGCCGGATTTAAGAGCCAGTTCGTAGACGTAGAATTTCCACGTCCTGTCGCTGCCCCGAATTCCGTAGACAAAAGCCGGAGTCTCATACTCACCGCGCGCGAGACGCCGGGTCATCTTATAGCCGGCTTTGGTACCGATCATATTGATAGCCATCTTGTCCTTCTGAACCATATTATTGCCGGCCGCGGCCGCATCCTTGTTGTAATTGGCGTGCATCACCATCGGCTCGGATCCGGTCTTTTCCGCGACGAAGACGGCACAGCCGCTCAGCGGTCCGGTCATGAAAAAATTGGCATCTTTGCCGAGCACCATTGCAGTACAGCCGTTATCGATATAAGGCAGAAAGTTGATTTTAAGATTACCGCTGCCCGGTGTAACAACGATGTCTTTGACTCCCTGGGCGCTATATGCTCCATCAGTGAGTATCATGGCGCTGAGTGCCTGGGTGGGAACGTACTCCAGAAACCTGATATCCTTATCACTCATCTCGAGTTTGATCTGGCTCCAGGTCATAACCTCTTCAGTTACATTTTTAAGCTGGCTGGAGACAACTTTCACAACATTAGTGTACAGGTCCAGCCGATTCGCCTTCATAACCTCTTGCGGATTCTTAATAAATGACGCGGCAAGAACCGTGTCAAGCGTAGCAGCCGGTAACGGGCTGGTTACAGAAAGGCACACAGCAATACACACTAATGTTAATCCGTAAATAAAACATTTCATGGGCAATCCTCCTGATCATTATTATTTTCTCTAATAAACTGCGTTTAAAAAATAAAAAAATTTATTAAAACACGCTGCCGTTAAAGAGACATATTAAAGGTTCCCGTAAAGGTAACTGTATGATGTATTATAAAATAATCACAAAAAGACAGGGAAAATCCATTATTTATATAACATAAAAACATATTCGCTAAAAATATCAAGTTTTTATTGAAATAGAAAGCTGCCGCATAAAATTCATCAATCAGGCGTTAGCCGGTCAGATTGGATAACCGTCGAAGTGCAATACTGTCTCTGACGCTGAAAGCCGTATCCCCAAAAAATATTGTAATACTGAATCATTGATATTCTATGTTACTATTAAGCAGTCAATCCCCTAAAATTCCGAACAGGAGATATACAGAGGGAATAAGGCAGAAAAATGTTTTTTCTTATTGACTGGTAAGTTGTTCAATATGAAAATTATATTATAAATTACTTTTAATTCATATAATATAAAGAGAATAAAAAACCAGATATGAAGAAACCTTTTTATATAAAGGCTGCCGGTTTCATCTTTATCACAACAATATTTTTACTGCTCTTTATACTTAGCAGTAAAAATTATTTACTGTACCACGCGCTGATAGAGATGCTTGGAATTATTGTAGCATGCGGAGTTTTTATGATCGCATTTAATTCCAGAGAATATATGCAGAATAATTTTTTCGTCTTTATAGCAATTGCATATTTATATATATCATTTATTGATTTTCTTCATCTGCTTGCATATAAAGGCATGGGCGTATTTCCAGGGAATGATGCAAATCTGGCTACACAGTTATGGATAGGATCAGAATACCTTCGTGCAACAGCTTTTCTTATTGCCCCGCTCTTCCTTAAAATCAGGCTGAGAATAAAATATATTTTTCTGTCCTATACTGCGGCTGCAGCGCTTCTGATTCTTTCAATTTTTTACTGGAAAATCTTCCCTGACTGCTTTGTAGAAGGATCAGGCCTGACATCTTTTAAGATTTCAAGCGAATATATTATTTCATTCATTCTGCTGATTCCTGTAAAAGTTCTTTTTGATAAAAGGGATAATTTTGACAGGAATATACTTACCCTGCTTATAGCTTCAATTCTATTTACAATATTTTCAAGCATGGCGTTTACGCTTTATATTGATGTATATGGATTATCAAATTTTATAGGGCATTTACTGAAATTCGCCGCATATAGTTTCATTTACATCGCAGTCATCCAAACCGGATTAAGAAAGCCGTATGATCTTCTTTTCAGGGATTTAAAACAGAATGAAATAAAACTTCAAAATGCATTGAATGAGGTAAAGACTCTTAGCGGCATCCTGCCTATCTGTGCCAGTTGCAAAAAAATACGTAATGATAAAGGATACTGGCAGATGGTTGAGGTGTATATCAGCGAGCATTCTGACGCAAAATTCAGTCATGGCATCTGCAAGGACTGTGCGGAAAAACTTTACCCGAATATATTCAAATAATATAAAAATATTCTGTAATTATAAATATATCTCATCCGGCGTTAAATTAAATAAGGTTACTGCGGATTAAATTATCAATGAACGATAAAAAAAGAATACTGATTGTTGAGGATGACGCACTGACAGCATTCTGGATTATGACCGTACTTCGTGATTTGGGGTATTATACTTTTGAGCCCGTTGATTCTGGTGAAAAAGCAATAGAAGATGCTGCAATTCATAACCCGGATTTCATTATCATGGACATATGGCTTGCAGGCACACTCAATGGAATAGAAACTGCAGAGAAGATTCTCTCCACCTGTAAAACTTCAATAATATTTATCTCCGGTTATCCAGAGGATGATTTTACCGCACAGTGTAAACAGATTCCTTATACAGCGTTTCTTAATAAGCCGCTGGAGATTTATGATTTAGAAAATGTTTTAAAGACTAATATTTAAGATCTCCGGTGTGGAGGTTTAATAACTTTTAAATATATATTTTTAAAACTTCCAGTGAAACTGCGCGACATGTTTCAGTTCCGTTCAGCGGGTGTGTCAGGACATATCGTTTTACTTATTGCATGCTGATCAACAATGCTCATTGAACGGATCCGAAACGAGCTGGTTCTGTTACTCTATGTTAAGTTCCGAACATTATTCATGCATCAAAAGATTAACCAGTATCATTCTTGACAAAATATCTTCATCACATCTCAGTGAAATTAAATTTTAAAAGCAGCCATTCCGCTGTCGTATCTTTTTTATCCGGCAGCAGAGATGTCATAAGAGGAGCAATGGAACAATCGGTTCTTACTCACATAGAGCATTACAAGGTCAGATCATATGAGACAGACGCTGATTCCTGTGCCACAATACAGACTATAGTAAACTACCTCCAGAACAGCGGGTTCAACCATGCGCTTATACTGACCAAAGCAGGAAATCTCGCGAGTAATAATTCAATCGCATATTTCCTCACCAGGCAGAAAGTACGGATCTTCCGTTATCCGAGGTGGCAGGAGTCTGTAACCATAAAAACCTGGCTTGAAACAAGAATCCTGAAATATGCTGTCCGTGAATTTGAAATTCTGGACGGGAATGGAGAAATTATTGCCTGTGCGACAAACTCGGCCCTGTTCTACGATCAAAAGAAAAAAGAAGTAATTCCCGCATCTGAATGCCTTACAGGATTCCCGGAACCTTTAAGGGAGCGTGCACTGGATGATCCATTTGAATCCATACCAAGAGTGACTAATGCGGAATACACTGCGGAATTTCAGACCCGCCTTGCAGACATAGACATGTACCGTCATGTGAACAACGTAGTGTATGTGGAATGGGCTGTTGAGACACTCTCCGCCTTAGTAGTGGAAGGATGGATACTTCGTGATCATGAAATCAATTTCCGCTCCGAGGTCAGCTTCGGCGAGACGGTATTAGCCGAAACTGAAGAAGTTCCCGCAGGAGATACACGTATATTTCTCCACAGGCTCACACGGAAACATGGCGGTAAAGAGGTTGCGTTACTTAGAACATGGTGGGATTACACAAAACAGAAGAATTAATTCCCGGGATGCCGAATGATAGTACCAGAATTTTTTAAGAGAGAAGGATTCTCTAAACGGTTTACGGAGATTGTATATGCTTCGCCTGCTTACAGTAAGCATGTGTAAAAAACAATGAGTCTCTGTCCGCAACTCCATCAAACGGAACTATGGTGAGAGGCCTATATTACAAAAAACTTATTTCAACCCCCGGATCGGAACATTTTATGAAACTATCAATATGTCTGGCTGAGGTGGAAAATACTTCTCCAGATATGATATGCTATCCTGTCAATCCAGCGCATGGCTTCAAGATGCTCGAATCCCTCGTCCGGCTTCAGTCCTCCCTTGGCTATTTCAGCGATCATGTCTGTCCGTTTCAGGCGGCGTGTCTCGGCAAACATCGCGGAAATATGTTCCACGCTGTGTAAAGGGGCTTCAGGAACTTCTCCGTCCAGCCATTTAATGACTAAATCAAATTCGCCAAGCTGGCTAAGCGTAAGTTTCCGCAGAAAATCAGAATGTGCCGTTATACGGACGTTATCTAACTCCCGGCAGGCCTCAACAAGACGCGTCAGGTGTTCCATGGCATGAATTACATCAAGGTGCTGGCGGTGTACCTGGCTTGCGTCAGGTGATGAAACGACATACGAAAGATAATTTCTTGTTTCAACCAGAGCAGTATTGACAGATTCCAGTTTAGCCACAGATTCACTGTAGGATTTTTCTCCCACAACAAGGTCGCGCACTGCAGCCATGACAACCCGGGCTACCTCTACAATAGTAAGCCGTGCAGTTTCAACAGCAACATGCGGGACTGAAGCAACGCGGTAATCGAGAAAACGTGTTAATACCGATGCCTTGTCCGGGACAAGTTTTCCCATAAAACCGGCAATGGATTTGTATACAGGCAGCCAGAAAACAATCCCCAGAAGATTGAATGCGGTGTGAAGTGTGCATATTATAATAGACGGAGATGTTGTACCAAAATATGCGCACAGCCCGATAACCGGAGGTACAAAAAAATCAATAAACGAAAACAGTATTAAACCTGTAGCCAGGTTGAAAAAAATATGCACCAGCGCTGAACGTTTGCCGGCAACTGACGCTCCGATAATACCCAGAAGCCCGTAATAAACTTTACCTATATTGAGGCCCACAACAATGAGAGCCGCCTGTTCCATTGTGACTGTTCCAGAGCTAAGGGCTGCAAGTGTTGTAACTATTGCTACAGTGGATGACTGAAGCAGAAATGTCATGAGAAACCCTACGCCAGCCAGTATAAAACGGTCGCCCCAGGAAGAAAATGTATATCCCGCAAGATTGATAAACCCTCCGGCTCCGCGCATGCCGTCCTGAAGCATATCAGCCCCCAGGAAAAGAAGTCCAAAACCGGCGATAGCCATTCCTATTGAAGTTTTTTTGCCGCGAAGAAAAAGTTTCATCAACGCGCCCAGGGTAATGAGCGGCAGAGTAAAAGTACTTATATGAAATTTGAATCCTACAAGTGCAACTATCCATGCAGTAGATGTGGTGCCGAGATTTGCGCCGAAGATAATGCCGATTGCCTGGGGAAGAGATAGAAGCCCGGCGTTTACAAAACCGATTGTTGCCAGTATTGTGGCGCTTGATGAATTAATCAGTGCGGTGATGCCAGTTCCGGTCATAACGCCGGTCAACGGATTGCCCGTGAAACGGCTCAGTAACTGTTTGACCCGATCCCCCGCAAGAGCCTGCAGGCCTTCGGACATGATAGCCATGCCAAGAAGAACAAGTCCGACGCCGCCGACAATACCGGCCGCCATTGTAACAATATTGCCCATTCCAAACCCCGGGAAGTAATAATTAAGAATCCTTAATAAATAGGAATTCTGTTTTATTTGTAAAGCACAATTTATCAAACACACAGCAGCAGTCAAATTCCATTTCCGCCCGCGCATTGATTGAGCTCAAATATTTTCCGAAGGATGATGTGTGCGCAATATTGATACAGCGCCAGATGATGCAAGTGCCGTAATGATTAAAACTTTTATCATCGTGATGGATTGCAGAATTAAAAGCTTCGAATATGCATATCCGTATCCGTTAAGCAAACGCGCGCAAAGATCAGTTAGCCCTGATACTCTGAACTCGGCCTTCATTGAGCGGAAACAAATGACCGGTTTATGCCGCCGGGGGCATGCCTGCCTGTACCCCGTTCAATAAGTGTGTACTATTAAGTAAACCCGTTGCGGATTCAAACTCTAAAAAAATTTACCCTTGACATTAAAATATTTCAAAGGTACAATGCTGAAACTATATTAATCCCGGCCCATTCTCCGGAGAAAGAGAATAAGATATATCCGATCGCTAACTTTAAAGAGGTATAAATAATGACACTTACAACAAATAGACGGGACCAGGATTTTGTCCTCTACGAAATGCTTGGTATTGAAGAACTTTTTGCTACTGAAAAATTTAAAGATTTCTCACGCGACACATGCGACATGACCCTTGACATGGCCTATAGACTGGGAGAAAAAGAAATCCTGCCGAGATTAATGGAATCCGACAGAGAAGGCGCTTCACTGGTCAACGGAGAAGTGCACGTACCGGAATGTTTGCATAGCTTACAGAAAATTATGGCGGAAGGCGGATGGTTCACTGTTTCGGCGCCGCAGGACGCCGGCGGTCAGGGTATGCCTTATGTAATCGAAACAGCAGTGCAGGAAAACTTTCTGTTTCACATGGGGTACTTTATGTACCCGGCAGGTGCGATCGGCGCGTCCCATCTCATATACGAGTATGGGACAGATGAACAGAAAAAAAAATATATGGACAAGCTGTTTGAAGGAAAAAACGGCGGAACAATGCTGATCACAGAACCTGACGCGGGTTCAGACGTAGGTGCCCTCAAAACCAAAGCGGTCAGGCAGCCCGACGGAACTTATAAAATAACCGGACAGAAAATATTCATTTCCTGCGGCGACAACGACTTGTTCGAAAACATAGTGCACCCCATACTTGCACGTATTGAAGGTGACCCGGCAGGAACATCAGGCATTTCAATATTCCTTATGCCGAAATTCCTGGTAAATGACGACGGATCACTGGGACGCAGAAACGATTACACCGTGACCGGTATTGAACATAAACTGGGGCTGAGCGCCAACGCAACCTGCGCCATGAGCTTTGGCGATAACGATAACTGCTACGCCGAACTGCTTGGGCAGGAACGCCAGGGCATGAAAATTATGTTTAACATGATGAACGAGGAACGGATTAATATGGGGCTCCAGGGACTCAGCACCGGTTCTGCAGCTTACCATCACGCTCTTGCCTACGCAAAAGACCGCGTACAGGGCAGATCAGTTATGAGCACTGACCCGAAACCTGTTACAATAATCAATCACCCTGATGTAAGGCGCATGCTGATGTGGATGAAATCCCACGTTGAGGCTCTCCGCGCAATGGTCTACCTGTGCGCCTTCGCAATTGACCGTAAAAAATCCTCCGAAGGGGATGATGCGAAAAAGTGGGGAGGGATCATGGAATTTATGGTCCCTGTACTGAAAGCCTTCGGCACGGACACGGGATTCAGAATCACTGAAACAGCAATGCAGGTTTACGGTGGTTACGGTTACTGTAAGGATTACCCTGTTGAACAGTTCCTGCGTGACATGAAGATCGGTTCAATTTATGAAGGAACCAATGGTATCCAGTCCATCGACCTTGTTCTCCGCAAACTTAGCCAGGAAGGCGGAAAAAACTTCAGGTATCTCGTCGCAGAAATGTATTCCGCACTTGACAGGTACAGCGGAATCGGCACCCTCACGGCACTCTCTGACAAACTCAGGGATGCTGTTACAGTTCTTACCGGCACGGTGAGCTACTTCACAGAATGCATGAAAGGTAAACAATTACTGGTTCCTGTAATCAACTCTTATCCCTTCCTGAACCTTACAGGAAATGTAATGTCGGCATGGCTGCTCTACTGGCAGGCTGGAATTGCATCGGAAAAACTTGCTGAAGCAGCAGGTAAAGAAGGATTTGCAGTGACCGATAAAGAGAAGATGAAACAGCTCATTGAAAAAAACAAAGACGCAGCATTTTATAACAGCAAAATACTTACAGCATCATTTTTCATTTACAATGTACTGCCGCAGGCTCTTGCCATAAAGCAATCAATTGAAGCAGGCGACATATCCGCGATGAAACTTGACGAAGAGGATTTCTGATTTGTGATGAAAAAGCATGGTTGTACACAACACTCATCGAGCGGAGCCGAAATGAACTTTCAGAAAAAATAATTTTAAAAGCCGGGTTTTAATCTAAAGTGAATATATTTCATCACCAAAAGTTTTAACCCAGTTTTTCTGAAATAATGCAACAGCTTCACTGGTCCTGTCAACACCAATGATGACTATCGCCTGCCCGCTTGCGCTTCTTCCGAGAAAAGGGTAAAAATAATGTACATTTATCCCCGCTGTATTGAGAGGTTTAAGTATTGCCTGGAGACCGCCAGGATGATCCGGAACTTCAACAGCTATTACTTCTGTTTCCTTCACTGAATAATCATGACTCTTAAGCACCATAACTGTTTTATCAGGATCATCTGTGACAATTCTTACGGTACTGACATCAGCAGTATCCGCTACAGAAATTGCTCTTATATTTATTCCTTCAGCGCCAAGGTTTTCACTTACAGCGAGAAATTGTCCTGGCTCATTGCTGAGACTTATTGAAATCTGTTTAACACACATATTAATCTCCAAATATCTAAATCAGAAACGGGGCAATTACAGCAGTTCATATCCTGTTGTAAGGGCTTCTTTATTTATAGCGATCAGTTTTTTGTTTCCTTTTAAAACAACATTCAGTCCCTCAATAATACTGTCGAGATGTACAATGTTGCTTTTTTTTATGAATGCGCCAAGCATTATCATGTTGGCGGATTTTACATTTCCCATCTCTTCGGCAAGGGTATTTGCCGGAATGTTTACAATTTCCATATCACCGCGGTTTACCTGTTCTTTAATCAGCGATGAATTGAGAAAAAAAATTCCGCCGGATTGTATCCTGTTCTGAAACCGTATCATTGACGGATGATTCATTGCTACAACAAAAGTCGGAGATGACGCGACCGGGGATGCTATCTCCTCATCGGATACCGACACCGTACAGTTGGCAGTCCCTCCCCGCACTTCCGCACCGTATGCGGGAAGATAAGTTGTATACCTGTTTTCAAGCATGGCAGCCTGGGCAAGATTCAGCCCCATTGACAGAACACCCTGTCCGCCAAAGCCCGCAAAAATAGTTTTAATCAGCATGAGTTTTCCCTGTAGTATCCTTAATTATTCCAAGTGGAAATTTCTTTGACATGACCTCGTCAACCCATGTCCATGAGCCAATTGCACTCATTTTCCAGTTCGTCGGACAGGGAGAGAGTATTTCAACAAGAGAATAGCCAAGCCCATCGAGCTGGTTCTGAAAGGCTTTCTTTATGGCCTTTTTCGCCTTTCGTATATTGACCGGAGAATTCACTGCGACTCTTTCGACGTAAGCGGCCCCTTCAACCTGTCCTATTATTTCACTCATTTTTATAGGGTGCCCGTCAAACTGTGCTTCCCGTCCGTAAGGTGAAGTTGTTGTTTTCATACCCAGCATAGTTGTAGGAGCCATCTGGCCGCCGGTCATTCCGTAGACGGCATTGTTAATAAAAATCGCTGTTATATTTTCGCCCCTGTTCGCGGCGTGAAGTGTTTCACCTGTTCCTATTGCTGCAAGATCTCCATCTCCCTGGTATGAGAAAACAACAGCTTCCGGATTTGCCCTTTTTATGCCGGTTGCAACAGCAGCTCCCCTTCCATGGGCGGATTCAACCATATCAACATCAAAATAATAGTATGCGAATACGGAACATCCCGGGGGCGGTACGCCTATTGTTTTATCCTGAATATTCAATTCGTCAATTACTTCACATATCAGCCTGTGTATTATTGAATGACCGCAGCCCGGGCAGTAATGGAATACTGCGTTTTTAAGCGATTTCGGCCTTGTAAATATTTTTTCCATTTAATTAACTGTTCAATCCTTTCTGGTAATATAAGCGCGTAATTACACGCAGTACTTCGGTCGATGTAGGAATCACACCGCCGGGTCTTCCGTAGAAAGTGACATCTCCCCTGCCTTCAAGCGAAAGCTTGACGTCGTCAATCATCTGGCCCATATTCATTTCAAAATCGAGAAAGTATTTTGTAGTTTTTGACAGCTCCAGCAACTGTTCTTTCGGGAAAGGCCAGAGAGTAACCGGCCTGAACATTCCCACTTTCATTCCCATTGCACGGGCGTTTGTAATGGCCCCTTTCGCCAGACGTGCCGCAATACCAAAAGCTGTAACTATAAGGGTTGCGTCCTCTGTCATAAAATTTTCACAGGTAGTTTCCTCTTCCTGAAGCAGCTGGTAACGCCTGTACAGGCTCCAGTTAAGTTCTTCAAGTTCCGCAGGATTCGATGTAAATGAACGGATAAACCTGCTCGGCCTCCCCTTTGCTCCCCTGAGTCCGTTTGCCCGGATTGGAGGTACATCCGGAGCTTCGTGTTTGAACTCAACCGGTTCCATCATCTGCCCGATCATGCCGTCGCCGAGAATTATTACAGGTATTGAATATTTATCTGTAAGTTCAAATGCCCGGTGTGTGGAATCAGCAAGTTCCTGCACTGAAGAAGGAGCAAGCACAATAGTTCTGTAATCGCCATGGCCGCCGCCGCGTGTCGATTGAAAATAATCCGACTGGGCAGCGGCAATGCTTCCAAGTCCCGGGCCGCCTCTTGACATATTTACTATAACCGCGGGGAGCTGGCATGCCGCGAGGTATGAAATTCCCTCCTGCTTTAAGCTTATCCCCGGGCTTGATGAAGATGTCATTGCCCTTGCACCTGTAACACTCGCCCCGTAAACCATGTTAATTGCGGCAATTTCGCTTTCCGCCTGGATAAACGTGCATCCCGGCCTGCGGCTTAAATTTGCAGCCATATATTCAGTGAGCTCATTCTGCGGAGTAATGGGATACCCGAAATAGCACTGACATCCCGCCCTGATTGCCGCTTCAGCTATCGCGGCATTTCCTGTCATAAGTATTTTAGCCACGGTATACCTCTATTGCAACTTCCGGACAAACCGTTGCACATGTAGCGCACCCGGTACATTCTTTAGTTTCTTTAAATTCAGAAGGAAGATAACCTGCCTTGTTCAGGTTTTCCGAAAGAATGATAAGCTTTTTCGGACAAAAATGAATGCAGAGTTCGCATCCCTTGCATAGTTCCTGATTTATTTCAATTTTTCCTTTCATTTCAATCCCGGATAATATTTGATAAAAACTTTATGCTTTTTTCAGACATGAAACCGGCCCGATATAAAATGTAATCTGCAGAGCCGGTGAACTTATTTCATACATGGAATTTTATGTCAAGAACATTGGAAAAGACGTAATTCCGGACACCCGCAGGAAAGCGAACCATGTTCCGGAAAAATATCTCTATGAGTGACTTCGCCGCATCAATAAAAAGTGACGGCTGCCCCCGCTCACTGAGCTTGTCGGGGTGCTGTATTTCACTCCTGCAGGCATACAGCTGATCTGCATCACGGCCCGGTTCCCCCCTCCCTCTGAATAAAAACCGGAGATTAAGCGTATTGATACATTCCCTGTATAACGAATATAAAATTTTATAATAATTGACAGAACTGACAATAATTCGTATATTTAAAATAATAGAAGAGAATATTGATAATTGTTATCAGCAATGATGAATATTTAGAGTATTCGCATGAAAAAGAAAAATATAGAAACGATATACAAAAAAAACCGGATCATAAGTAATATTTTTGATTCAATAGGATCCCGCAATAATTTTTTAATTCTTGGCCACAAAAATCCGGATGAAGACTGCATCTCGAGCATGGTAGCATTTTCTCTCATCCTCTCAAAGTTCAGTAAATCTGTAAGTATTTACCTGGGAGGGCCCGTTCACGAACATTTTCAATATCTCCTGAATATATGCAAATACAACTCTATAGAAATATATTATTCGGATGATTTTAAAGACGACAATATCGATACTATTGTTGTCTGCGATACCCCGAAGCCGGATATGATAGATGCAAGCGCGGCAATTAATTCATTATTTCTCCGGAAAGATATTCTGATAATAGAAATTGACCACCATATCGGCGCCGATAGTGAATATATCGGCAACGAAGGTTATTGCCTTGTAAATGAAGCTTCTTCAGCGTGTGAGCTGATCGGCCTTATAGGCCTCAAACTCTGCAACAGAAAAGATCTGCTGAAACTGTACAATATTTCAGATCCCTTTTCACGCAACTTTGTTCTGGCCATATTGTCAGGAATAATCGGCGATACAAAGATGGGTAAGTATCTCAAATCAAAACGTGAAATAAAATATTATCAGATATTCAGTACAAAATACAATGACATCTTATTAAAGGAAACAATTAAGGAATCAAATTTCTCTGATAAAAATCAGGTATATGATGAGCTTGAACGGCTTTCAAAAAATGAAGGGCAGTGTTTCGATTTTATTAACAGCAAAAAAAAGTTTTCTAATTCAATCGGCTATGTAGTTCTTGACCAGAAGACCATGGAACTTCTTTTCAGAGAATGCGGCAGTGACACTATAATTTCAATAACACGGGCGATCGCAGACATCCTTGCAGAAGAAAGCGGCAAGCTCAGCCTCATAGCTTATTACGACGATCCGGAACAATCAAACCTCATTCAGTTCCGGATACGGCGCGGAAAAAATTTTAAAAACTACGATGTGAGAAAAATACTTAAAATTTTTAATATTGAAAACGGCGGCGGCCACGAGGGAGCAATAGGATTCCGGATAAAAAAAGATTCAATTATGAATATATATGATTATGTGGATAACCTTATATCCGGCGTTGAACAGGAAATTTCAGATATAGGTTTTTCAGAATAATACACTGCATATGCCATGTAATAACATTCTCTGCTGCCCCTTCATGTTTTAAATCAGCCGCTCATCCCTTCTGCTCTGCCGCTAACCGTTTCAAAAAATCATAAACCTTCGCTTTCGGCACCTTCGATAACCGCTGCATAAGGCTGAACGGAACATTCCTGAATTTATAATGTTCTTTAATATCGCTGATCATTTTAATCCAGAGACGGCCGGTCATCTCGGCATCTGCAAGCGCACGGTGGTAGACACCGCTTGTTTCGAGTTTTTTATAACGGACCAGGGTTTCGAGCTTGTGATTCGGAGCTTCAGGATAGAGGCGTCTTGAAACAAGCATTGAACAGGCAAATTCCTGTTTTCGTTTTTCCCCTATACGGTCAAGTTCGGCATCAAGGAAACGGCAATCAAAACCGGCGTTATGTGCCACCAGATGGTTCTGTGCGATGAAAGAGGAAAAGTTCTCCATCACTTCGGCGGTTGACGGAGCGCCGCTCAGCATTCTGTTTGTTATACCGGTGTAATCCTCAATGAAACTGCTGATACGCATCTCGGGATTCATCAGGCTCTGAAAGCGGTCAACGACCTGATTGTCACGAATCAGGACCGCTCCGATCTCGATAGCCCTGTCTCCATAATAAGGAGAAAGGCCGGTTGTTTCAAAGTCGAGAACTACTACGCTGTAATTGCCCATACATTATCCAGGTGAACAGTTTGGTAAATAATACGATTATACCTTGCCGGAAAGCAAATAAAAAACCCCTGAAAATATCAGGGGTTTTATGCAGGCCACGAAGGACTCGAACCTTCAACAGCCGGTTTTGGAGACCGGTGCTCTACCAATTGAACTAGTGACCTATTTCTATGACATAAATAATAGTGAATAAAAAACGTCAAGTATTTTTACTACACATCATCCGGAGCTTTTCACATCCCAAGCCAGCATCCCGAGGGAAAAAAACTAGTAATAATCTCCGTTTCCTTCATCAAACTGAAATTTCAGATTATCTTCACACTCATCGAGATCATCAAGTTTGCAAGGATAATAACCGTCAAAACATGCTGTACAGAATTTCTGTGATGGAGCATCTACTGCTTCAATTAATGTATCGATTGTCATGTAGCTTATTGAATCTACCCTTAGATATTTTCTTATTTCTTCCAATGTATGGGTTGCTGCTATAAGTTCGCTGTGAGTCGGAATGTCTATTCCGTAATAGCACGGAAATTTTGTCGGAGGTGCGGATATCCTCACATGAACTTCTTTAGCTCCGGCATTACGGAACATTTTGATGATCTTTCTCATTGTTGTTCCGCGCATAATCGAATCGTCAACAACTACTACCCGTTTGTCTTTTACTACTGAAGCAACCACATTAAACTTGAGCTTAACGCCAAGATCGCGGATCTTCTGAGTCGGCTCAATAAATGTTCTCCCTATATAATGACTTCTGATCATTGCAAGCTCAAATGGTATTCCCGATTCCTTCGAATAACCAAGCGCGGCGCAGTTTGATGAATCCGGTATAGGAACAACAATATCCGCCTCAACCGGAGACTGTTTCGCAAGCATTCTGCCGAGTTTAATCCTCATGTCATAAACTGACTCACCGAAAATTCTGCTGTCGGGACGTGAAAAATATATATATTCAAAAACACATAGTGACTCTTCTTTTTTTTCAAAAGGGAAAAACGATCTTATTCCGGAGGAGGTTATTTCAATCAGTTCGCCCGGATTGACATCCCTCTCGTAAGTCGCTCCGACAATATCAAAAGCGCAGGTCTCGGAAGCAACAACCCAGCCGCCGTCAAGCTTTCCAAGACTTAACGGCCTGAATCCGTAAGGATCGCGCACCGCAAAGAGCCTGTCCCTGTTCATAATAAGCAGAGAATAAGCTCCCTTGATCTGTTTCAGAGAAAAAATCAAAGCATCCATTACATCTTCTTTTTCAGATCTGGCCATAAGATGAACTATTACTTCAGAATCAATTGTAGTCTGAAAAATGTGCCCTTTCTTCTCCAGCTCATGCCTGATTGTTCCGGCGTTGGTAAGATTTCCATTGTGAGATAAAACTATCGGGCCAAGTACCGAAGTAGCACGGAAAGGCTGCGCGTTTCTGAGATATGATGATCCTGTTGTAGAATACCTGTTGTGCCCTATAGCCATGCATCCCGCAAGATTATCTATATGCTCCTGGTTAAAAACATGATTAACTTCGCCCATCCCTGCATATCTGTAAATATGCTCTCCGTCAGAAGATGCAATCCCTGCAGATTCCTGCCCTCTGTGCTGAAGCGAATATAGTCCAAGATATGTAAGATTCGCAGCATGCGGATTGCCGTAAATTCCGAAGATACCGCACTCTTCCTTAGGCCTGTAATTCTCATCATCCAAAACTGATAAATCTTTAAGGTTCATATTCCATCCATAGTTAAATCATTATTTTCCCAGACATTACCTGATACGTATATTGTAAAGTAAAAATCTCCGGGAACGGTTACAAAACGGAGTTTTGTAACATAAGCAAAACATGCCGGGGTTTTTAAAATGTTTAATCAATTAAACTCCTTAAAACACAGTTTAATAAAAAACTATCCGCATAAGAACTAAACGCCCTTCGACAGACTCAGGGAACACAAAAAGAAAACTACTCCTCCAGGTCCTCCCTGAAATTGATATTTTTGAACATTCTGAACGGATCGTCGTAAAATCCGATTTCATCTTCATTTACCGCACGGATATTGTATCCTTCATAAAATCCGCTCATTCTGTAATCTTTCAGTTCAATCTTTCTCTTTATGCCGTCAGCACACCGTTTTGAATATATAGCGTGGAGAGGCTGATAACGGCCATTTAATTCAGGTACAATAATGTCATAATAATCAGGAATTTCCGTCATATATTTTATAAACTCTGTGTTTATAAAAGGCATGTCACACGGGAAGATAAAAACTCTCTCTAAATCAAGAGATTCAACGGCCGTATAAATCCCTCCGATAGGTCCAAGCCCGGGAATAATGTCAGGTATTATTTTTGCGTCCAGAAAAGAAAATTTTTCTCCACCTGGAGCAATAATATATATTTCGTCAAAAACAGGTTTTACGGCATCATAAGTGTGACTTATCAGAGGTTTCCCGTCATATATATGGAGAGATTTATCGCTCCCGAATCTTCCGCTTTTTCCGCCTGCGATGATACAGCACTTTATATTTTCAACACCCATTTTCCCCTCTTACCGGCTTAACATAACCGCAATTAAACGTCTAATTCCCGTTCTAAATATTCAAGGATTTTTCTTACATAGAAATCATAATTTATTGTTGCATTCAAAGCCATACCCGTTATTTTTTTCAGCCAGAGGTGAGTTTAATGAAGCAGCAGATTATTTCCGTTACCGGCCGGTCCGGTTCAGGGAAGACAACATTGATTGAAAAACTCATAGTACATTATAAAAGCCTGGGTAAAAAAGTATCAGTTATAAAAAGCATGCGCCATGAGTTTGACACAGATCCGGAAGGTAAAGATACATTCAGGTACCGGGAGTCGGGAGCATCGGCATCCATCATAACTAACGGGAAAAAATTTGCCCTGATTTCTGAAATCAGTAATGATGAGAATCCCATTGAGCTTGCGGAAAAATTTTTTTCAGATTCAGATGTTATAATAATTGAAGGATTCAAAGAGGGTAACCAGCAGAAAATTGAAGTCATTGGCGATTCAAAAGAAACTCCCCTGTTTCATGACGATAAAAATATAAAAATTCTGGTAACTGATAAAATTTTTAACACTGAACTTCCTGTTTTCAGGAGAGATGATGTTGACGGAGTTCTCGAAGCGATAGAAAAAAATTTTAACTGTTAGAGTAACTGCCCGAAAGAGCAAGCGGCTGCTGTCTCCTGCCCTATGGAGCGGCTTTACTCTACACCTTCAGCATCGGACTCCATATACTTCATTATTTTTTTCAACTCTTCATTATCCGGCTTTTCATCCGAAAGCTTTCTTATAACAGATGATACGCGTTTTTTCTCAAATCTTCTTTCACTGTATTCTCTATCAGCTTTCCTCGTTAAAACATAATAATTATATGACTCCCTGTACCTCCCGAGATGGAAGAGGGTTACAGACATATTCGAAAGAGCCCGTGCATAATTGCTGTCAAACTGAAGTGATATTTTAAACTGCTCTTCCGCCTTCAGGTATTCCCCCATCCTCATATATGCCGCGCCAAGATTATTGTAGTAATGTTTCTGTTTAGGATCTGCAGCAATAGCCGTAAGAAAAAATTCCGCAGCTCTTGCCGGATGGCCGGCATACAACTCATCCAGCCCCTTCTGATTCAACGATGAAAAATTCTCCGCGTCTGCGGCAGTGACTGTAAAAGCCGCAGTGAAAAATATCATCATGAATTTATTCCGCCATGACATAGCCTGCGGCTTCCGTTATCGTTTCAGTTTTATAAGTGATGGAAGATAATCCTCCGGCGCGTCATAGCCGAGCAGGTTGAGCAGTGTCGCAGCCACGTTCCCCAGTCCGGGATTTTTTACCGAAAGATCGAGTTCGTACTCTCCGCCGGACTGCGGATCATATATTATAACAGGGACAGGATTAAGCGTATGAGAAGTTTTGTTCTTTAATTTTCCGGTTTTGCCGTCTTTCTGGAATGATCCGGTTTTAGCATCAATCTCGAACATCTCATCGAGGTTACCATGATCAGCCGTGATAAATGCCGTACCTCCGCTTTTTTTAACTGACTCTAAAAGTCTTTTTAACGAGAGGTCAACAGTTTCTGCTGCAACAACGGCCGCTTCAAGATCTCCCGTGTGGCCGACCATATCGCCGTTTGGATAATTAAGACGTATAAAATCAAACTCTCCGCCTTCAATGATTTCAATCACTTTATCTGTAACCTCAGCAGCCTTCATCCATGGCCTTTCATTAAACTCCACTCTGTCTGATGCTATTTCAAAATAAGTTTCCATCTCCGCATTAAATTTTTCCGTCCTGTTTCCATTCCAGAAATAAGTCACATGACCAAACTTCTGTGTTTCAGAAATTGCATATTGTTTAACACCGGAATCCGCCAGATACTCGCTTACAGTTCTGTCAATCTTCGGAGGAAACACCAGAAATTTTTCCGGAATTTTAAGATCGCCGTCGTACTGCATCATCCCCGCGAAGACCACATCAGGACGGCGCTCTCTGTCAAAATATTTAAAATCATCTTTCTCGAATGCTTTTGTGAGCTCGATAGCTCTGTCGCCGCGGAAATTAAACAGAATTACCGAATCGCCGTCTTCAATCGTACCCACGGGCCCCTTTTCATCATTAATTGTAAACGCCGGCAGATACTGGTCAATAGCGCCCGGTTCTTCACTTCTGAAAGTTTCGATTGCTTCAGCGGCAGATTTAAATGGCCTCGTTTTGCCCAGTACATGGGCATCCCAGCCCCTTTTAACGATACCCCAGTCAGCTTCATACCTGTCCATGGTGGTAACCATCCGGCCGCCGCCTGAAGCTATACGGAAATTCAGTCCTTTAGCCCTGAACACCTCAAGAAAGTCTTCAAGCTGCTTTACATAGATCAATGCAGATGTTTCAGGAACATCACGTCCGTCGAGCAGTATATGCACCATTACATTTTTAACTCCCTCCTCCGCAGCTTTTTCAATAATTTTAAAAAGCTGATCAATGTGGGAGTGAACATTCCCGTCCGAAAGAAGGCCGATAAAATGAAGCTTTGTCCCAGCACTGACCGGTTTTGCCATAAGTTCATTCCATGTCGCAGTAGTAAAAACATCACCTGAAGTAATAGCTTCTGTCACAAGTTTTGACCCCTGATCAAATATACGTCCGGCACCCAGCGCGTTGTGTCCCACTTCGGAATTTCCCATGTCCGCATCACTGGGAAGGCCGACAGCCGTGCCATGTGCCTTTAAAGTTGTAAACGGATAAGTTTTCATTAACGAATTTAAATTAGGAGTTCTTGCGAGGAAGAAGGCGTTACCTTCATTCTCCTTACCAATTCCCATACCGTCCATAATTACAAGTACCAGAGGGCCTTTACGTTTGATTATATTATTTTTAACCAGTTTATTCATATCATACTCCACATTTATTTAAAATTTATAAATAGTACCGCTGAATAATCCGCAGTGCACTTTTATATTTCCTGTAATGTACAGATTTTTCATATCATAGTAAAATCGTAAAGAAGTTTAATGCGGGTTAAAATCTGATCAGGCTGAATAATTCAATCTTTCCCGGGATCAGGAAGTGAGCCCTGAACTGCGCCGGATGATGTACCGGGCTCGCCCAGGCTGTATATCTGCAATTAGTCCAGAAGAAAGTCATCAAGTCCTGATAGCTCAATAACTCTAAGTATACTCTCGTTGTAATTTATCAGTTTCATAGTACGGCCGGTTGCTTTCAGTTTTCTTTTAAATCTTATATACGCAGCCAGAGAAGAGGAATCAAGAAGACTGAGATCCGCCAGATCAAGAACAAGATCACGGTCATCGTTTTTTATAAACTCATTAATCTTCTCTTCAAGCAGATTCAGCTGGAAACTGTCGCCTGATTTTTTAAGTATAAATGTTCTTTCACTATCAGAATCTATTATCTCAAACATACATCCTCATTGTTGCTTTTATGATGTGAATACTACAAAAATGACAACAAATTTTTCACTTTCATTGAACATTTACAAAAAAACTCTCTGTTTTTATTTTGCAGATCATTACCTTTGCAAAAACAAAAATCAAGTCAAATAAAAATTTTTTTTCTTGACACAAAGCCCTGATGATTTAATTAACTGGTTAATTAAATCATCAGGGCTATATCATGATAAAACATATTAAAGACAGCGAAGAAACCAAAAAGAAAATAATTCACGCTGCAAAAAAAGAGTTCGCAAATAAAGGTTTCAGCGGCGCGAGGATGAGTTCAATTGCCTCAATAGCAGGAGTAAATCAGGCCCTGCTGCACTACCATTTTGAAAGCAAGGAAAATCTTTATATCAGTATTTTCCATCATTTTGTAGGGGATTCATCAACTAAATATGCCGCATCGATAGATGCCGAAATTAACTCATGGAATGTTTCTTTAGACATGAAGCTCTGTGCAATAATTTACTTTCTGATAGGTATGCACTTCGAATCTCATGATGATGAGATGAACAGAATCTTCTCAAGGGAAATAGCTGAAGGAACGGGAATTTTACATGAATTTGTAAAAAAGTATATGCTCCCTCGGTTAGTCATTCTGGAAGGGATAATAAAAGATGGTATTGATACAGGTATTTTTGAAGTATCAAATCCAAAAATGTTTACACTTAATATGTTGACCTTCATAACAGATTTTGTTCATGGAGAGGAATTTTTACGCGATACAGAATGGTATGATGAACTGTTCAGCAATAAAAGAGAAACTCTTTATAATTATATGCTGGAACAGTCTTTTAAAACACTTCGTCCTGTAAAAAAAGAGTTGAAGATACCTGTTCTGGACAAGGATAAAATGAGCAGGATGGATCATTACGTAAAATTGATAAATGATTATATGTCAAAGATATAGACTTTAAGGAGATAACCGATAATGAGAATTAAAAACATTACACTTTCGTCAATTATAATAGTATTCTTTACTGTCACCGCAGGATGGCCGCAGAATACCAGTGAAATTAAAATCAGCAGCAAACCAATAGAAATTGAACTTGCAGATGAAGCGGCAATAATAATAGGAGGAATGCGCATTACTATTTCCGATGCGATAAAAAGGGCGATTGATAACAACCATGACATACTTAGCGGAAAATATGATGTAGCAATGAGTGATACATACTACGAAAAATTTCAGGCGAAATATTCACCATACTTCAGTGCAAGCGGCGGAATGTCATCCACCGATTACCCGGAACTGATGCAGAGTAAATACGGCAAAAACGTGAAATCCATTGATATAACCTCTTCACTGGCCAAAACATTTTCAACAGGTACAACAATAGCCGGCGGTGTATCAAATACATACGCTGACACAAAATGGACTGACTCATATTCCCAGAATACATACAATCCGGTAGTTTATGTATCGCTGGAACAGGAACTTCTGAAAAATGCATTCGGATACAATGACAGAAAGCAGGAAAAGATTCTTAAAAATACAGCTCAGATGCAGAAGGATGAAATAATTTACGGACTCTCCCTTGTCGTGGTAAGTGTAATCGTTGATTACTGGAATGTAATTGTATATAAAACCCAGCTTGATAATTCAGCATTGATGCTTCAGGAAACACAAAAGGTCAGGCGTATAGTCGCAGACAATGTTAAACTCGGCCTTGCCGAACAGTTTGAGCTTAACTACTGGAACTCGCTCATCGCAACTTCCGAAGCTTCTGTATCACAGTCGAAACAGCTGTATAGAGATTCACTGAGAAAATTCCTCCAGGTTGTAAACATGGCTGACGAGATTACCATGCAGGAGAAAGCCATCCTGCAGGACAGGCTCCCGGAAATTAACAGTGAGGCGGCTATAAAAAAAGCCTATATAAAAAGAGCTGATTATCTCAATGCGGTAAGAAATCTTGAAAACGCCAAACTCCAGCTCGACATAGACGGCAACGGCGCCCTCCCGTCACTGACCGGCGGTGTAACAGTATCTTCTATGGACTACAATGAAAGCAAGTCTGAATCACATACCAATACAGCAGCAGGGAAATACCCGTCTTATGAGGCTCAGATCAAAATGACATATCCCCTTGCTGACTCGGACCAGAAGGTGAGCGAAAGAAACTCCAGGTGGAAAGTTGAACAGGCGAAATACCAGGTCGATAAATACAGCAGAATAGTAAAGGATGATATTAACTCCAAAGTTGAAAAGATAAATACAAACCATACACTTTATCTCAAGGCACGGGAAGCCAGAATTCAGGCAGGAATTTATCATGAAAAAATGCTGCTTAATCTCCGCAGGGGGCGATTTACGGCAGCAGCTGTGAGAAACTCGCTTGATGCGCTGATAAACAGCAGGCAGCAGGAACTCCAGCTGCTGGTGTTATTCAATGCGTCACTCCTTGAATTTGAAGTGGCCAAAAATGAACTTTTTGAAACATACAGAATTGATGTGGAAAAATATATTCCGAAAGAATAAAATTTTCCTGCGGGACGATCAGGGGGCAACCGCCCCCATGGATTCCGTTTAAGATCATATAATTATGAATTAATACTTGTCATTTAACCCCCCTCTATATTAGAATCGTTTTATTAATATTTAAACCTTAAAACTTTCCAGGACCAATATCATATGAAAATTATTGACCACTTTTTAGAGGGATACGACAAAAACGAGTATCTTCTCTATACCAGGGCCAGGCTGCTCCTGATATTCCAGCTGATTCTTTTCTTCGCTGTAATTTTTCTCCAGTTCAGCATGCTTTTTGCAGGCTGGGAGGATTTCGTAAAAACCCTTTTTGTCACTCCTCTTATATTTTTCGGTATGGCCATTGGAATGATAATTTTAAAAAAAGGGAAGTATGACGCAGCTTCAAAAGTTGTAATATCAGTATGTACTGTAGCAATTATAGGAGGGCTGATCCGTGAACCTTTCATGAATCCGGAGTTTGCCCTGTCGAGCTACATTTTTTTTGTCTATCCATGTCTTGCTCTGTGTGTTGTGTTCAGCACTACAAAATTCCTGGCAGTTGTCACCGGGGCATTCGCCGCTACTGATGCTGCTCTTTTCATGATCATGAAGTTTCTGATCCCCGGTGTAAATATGAAGCAGCTGATAATCTTCACCAATAACACAATATTTTCCTTTGCCTTCTTCTATCTGATTGCGCTTCTCATTTCAAGAATATTTACCAGGAACGTCGAGCTTGCAGCAATGGAGAGTGAGAAAAACATCAGGAACTATGTCTTTATAAAAAAAGTCCTTGGGGAAAACTCGACAGCAATTATCTCGTCCATGGAAAAAATGTCATCCAAGAGCGATCTGTTCTCTCAGAATACCCAGGACCTTGCATCCTCGATTGAAGAGATTACAGCCAACATTGAAGAGATAACCGCAGTTATCGATAACGTATCTTCTATAGCGGAAGTACAGAACACGGAAGTCGTTTCAATGAGAGAAAAACTTTCCGGGCTCTCCGAAGTGATTTTAAAAATGGGAAATATCATCAACGATTCCCTTGTTGCTACCAGGGATATTACTGTCAGAGCTCAGAAAGGCGAAGTATCACTGAAAGTAATGGAACAGAATGTGGGTAAAATCCGTGAGAGTTCACAGGAGATGACAAATATTGTCGGCATCATAAATGATATTTCAGATCAGGTTAACCTTCTCTCACTCAATGCGGCTATTGAAGCAGCGAGAGCCGGTGATGCAGGGAGGGGATTTGCCGTTGTCGCCGATGAGATTTCAAAGCTTGCTGACAAAACTGCATCAAGCATTAAAGAGATTAAAGCACTGATCATGACTAATGAAAATGAAACCCAGAAAGGTATGGGAGTAATAAAAGATACCGTTGAAATCATCAGCACCATAGTAAATGGTGTAAATATAATAAACGAAAAAATTTCGAACCTTGTCATTTACAGGGATAAGCAGAATGAAACCAACCTGTCCGTTACCGAGAGTGTTGAGAATCTTAAACAGAGATCAAGCCATATCGCGGCAGCTGCTTCTGAACAGAAAAACGGCATCGGAGAGATATTAAAGCATATCTCCGAGATAAATGAAATTTCACTTTCAAATACAACCGG
Source organism: Spirochaetota bacterium (assembly GCA_035403545.1). Lineage (GTDB taxonomy): Bacteria > Spirochaetota > UBA4802 > UBA4802 > UBA5550 > WRGT01. The sequence continues at coordinate 28,812 of DAONFJ010000003.1, read as the reverse complement.
CGCAGAAGAGCTTCACATTGACTCTGAAGAACTCGTAGGACAGATGAACAGCTTCCAGAAAATCATCGACGAATACAAAGTATAGTTTTCGTTACTCTATATCATTCGCGTAAAGGCAGGCGGTCCCGGATAAATCTGTTGGATTAATATTCGCAGGTCAGGGCACAAACCGTAAACTTTTTACAAAGATATATTCATTGACAGAATCGCCTGATTTTATTAGTTATAAATTAATACCGCAAAATTAATATTAACCGGAAAATACAACATGATGACACCAAACACTATGCCGCAGGGAATTAACAACGTGATAGAACTTGACCGTAAGCTGCGAAAGGATATCACTGAATATTTCTTCGCTCTCAATAAACTGAATGATCCGGCAAAGGCCGTTGAACTTCTCGCCGGGCATGTAGCTATAATGGTTGAAATGATTAACGAACTGAAAAAAGGTAAATAGTTCATTTCCACGGAACTTTAAAATTATCCGTTTAACGGAATGTAAATTGTAAAAACAGCTCCCTTCCCCTGCATAGAACTTACTGTAATTTTTCCCCCATGCTGAGTAATTATAGAATGGCAGATCGCCAGGCCGAGCCCCTGGCCCTTCTGTGATCCCATCTCTTTTGTACTGAAATACGGATCGAATATCTTACCGATTATAGCTTCAGGAATTCCGGATCCCGTGTCCTTCAAAGATACCGTTACATATTTACCCGGCTCAAGCTCTAACCTGTTATTTTTCTCCAGGGTAATCACGGATGAAACTATTTCTATAAACCCTCCATGCGGCATTGCTTCCTTTGAGTTCTCTATGAGATTTAAAAAAACCTGGCGGATCTGCCTTTCATCAATCATTACTGAAGCATCAGGGCTTTGATTGATATAATCTATAACTACTGACGAACTGCCGCTGCCGGAATCCACAGCTTCATTAATTACTTCTGCAATATTTTCCTGCTGGAGTACCGGCGCACCTCCACGTGCAAAAGTAATAAGCCGTGTTGTAAGCTCAGTCGCGGCAAAACATGACTTTTCCGCCTGTTCAATCCAGTGCAGGTTTTTTCCGCTTAAATTTTCAGACATCCGTAGAACGGAGAGCGATCCTGAAATCGCCATGAGGAGATTGTTGAAATCATGTGCTATGCCTGACGCGAGTATGCCCACAGATTCAAGTTTTTTAATTCTGAATGTCTCTTCTCTGAGATGTTTCTGGACAGTTACATCTTCATAAGTTCCGAGAATTCCGATTATTACACCGTTATTATCCGTAAGAGGAACTTTTGATTTCCTTAATATCTTCACCTTGCCGGTAGGGAGAAACAAATGATCCTCATAATTTAATTTCGCGATCCCGGTACCGAGAATCTCCCTGTCAATATCAGTGTAAGACAAAGCCAGCTCACTTCCAAAAAGTTCATCATCTTTTTTGCCCACTACGCTTTCCGGACTTTCAACTCCTATCAGCCTGGCAAAAGAATTATTGCATCCTGTAAATGTAAGATCTTTGTCCTTCCAGAATACCCCAACCGGGATAGTATCAAGTACAAGCTGGAGCATCATTCTGGATTTGTTTACCTCATCCTCTATCTCCTTCAGCTCGGTGATATCTACAGCTGTCCCGATCACACGCCGGGGCGATCCGTCAGGCAGTCTCTCGATCACTTTACCCCGGGAGAGAACCCATCTGTATGTTCCGTCTTTTGCTAAAATGCGATGAAAATTTTCATAAAGAGGTTTAACACCGCTGAGATGTTTCCCCATAGTAACCCGGATCATCTCCCTGTCATCTTCATGAATTTCTTTAAACCACTCTTCTATATCTGATATCGATTCTGCATTATTAATTCCCGGAGCTTCACTCCATTTCCGGGAAATAAAAATCTGATTACTGACAAGATCCCAGTTCCACACTACCTGCCCTGCTCCCTCAAGAAAGAATTTCAATCTCTCTTCATTGCCGGCAAGTTTCTCTGTCCGTTCTTTAATAATCTTTTTAAGTTTTCTTCTTTCCAGCAGGAGAATTATAATAATACAGACCAGTACCGCACCGGAATACCGTACAGGCTTACCATCGAAAACCCCACTCCCCATCCGTAGTTCCGGCAGGTGAAATATCTGTGCATTACTGTTCTTAAATATTTCAGATGCCGCATCAACCCGGCAATTTACACATAACAGAATAAAGACGAGAATAATCAGAAATCTTTTCATTTTGCAATCCAATTAATTTTAATAAATCCAGAGCGCCGCTTAAACCGGATTTTCTGCCAATAGAGAAGATTTTTCTAATTCCTGAAGACGGCTTCCACCTCAAACTCAAGCGAACAATTATAACATAAAAGTCTGCTTTTAATATTTAATATAATGAGAGATTTACTTTAAATACAATTAATATTTTATTAAAGTTAAAAATTTAAAAAACAAAAGTAACACATTTCCGGGATACGGTGTTTAAATATTATAACATATCGGAGGAACAGAATGAAAGTTTCAAAAATTCTTACTGCAGCTGCAGTATTATTTTTTATTACTTCAGCGATGGGTGAAGAAACAAAAAATGAAGGCAATACAGCAAAAAAAGACAATCCGCCCAGAATACTGCTTGATATTGATAGTGCGAATTTCTCAGGCTACGGAGGACTCTATACCCGGTATTCAAAAATCGGAGATGCGGGCAGCTGCCTTGCCGGTGCAAGAGGCGGACTCATTATAAATGATAACGTCGTTCTCGGCCTTGGAGGGATGGGACTTGTATACCCCACAGAAAGAGAAAAATTATCAGGTAATAATTATTCAGGTGTTTTAGACAGAACCAGTTTCGGTTATGGCGGTTTTCTCGCAGAATATTATTTTAACCCCAAGGACCTGATAGTTTTTTCCGCAGGCACGCTGATAGGCGGCGGCTCCCTCTCCTTTTATGAAGATGATAATGATGACGGAGATGATCATAATAACGGAGACACATTTTTCGTCATGGAACCTGAAGTTAATGTTTTTGTAAACATTACACGCTTCTGCAGGATCGGGGTCGGCGCATCCTACAGGTATGTTGCAGGTATTGACTCCAATGAATTTTCTGATAAGGATTTCAGGGGCCCGTCTGCTTCAATCATGGCACAATTCGGGTGGTTCTAAAGAAGTAATTACCTGAAAATTTGACTTAAAGCATGTCTCCGGCACGCCCTGCGCGCCGGAGAAGGAAATTGCCGGACGGGTTTAGTCAGGCACATTAACAAAAATTGCTATTTAAGATTTATGTTTTACAAAATATTTATTTTAAAATAGAATATCCTGAACCGGAAAAAAACTCCGCTCCTGCATACGCAATGCATGGAACGGAGATACAGGAAATTATTTATGAGTATAAACATTGAAGAATTGTACACAAAATACGGGCCGATGGTGCTCAGAAGATGCAGGTATCTCCTGAAAAATGAGGAGAAGTCACTTGATGCAATGCAGGATGTTTTTGTGAACCTTATATCAAACTGTGATACAATCGAAACCACTTATCCATCAAGTCTCCTTTATAGAATAGCCACCAATATCTGCCTGAATATTATCCGGAATGAAAAAAGGCATCCTGAAACTATCGATAATGAAATCTTTAATTATATTGCTGATTATAACGACCCGGCTGAAAACATTTCCGCCAATGATCTTATCGATTCAATCTTCCGGAATGAAAAGCCATCAACAAAAGAAATCGCCATTATGCTGTATATTGATAAAATGACTCTTGAACAGACGGCTTTTCAAACGGGCCTTTCTGTTTCAGGAATCAGAAAAAGAATGAGAGTACTGAAAGAAAAAGTTTCATTTTTAAAGGAGGAGATTTATGAAAATTAATCAGATACCGGATATTTATATAGAACAATATCTCCTGGGTGAACTGCCGGAAAATCTCCGCAATGAAATGGATGAACTTATAGCTCAAAATCCCGGACTGAATGATAGAATCAGCAGAATAAAAAAATCGAACGGGGATATACTTTCCGGTTACCCTGCCGGATTAATAGTACCGCAAATTATTAAAAAAATAAATATAAAAGGTGCAGACTTACGGCCTGCAGACAAAGCATTCAATCCTGCAGAAGCATCAACAGGTTTTATCAGTGCATTGCCGGAGCCATTAAAGAATATAGTAAAAACATTCAGATCAGTATCATCACGGCGTTACACCCTGTCACTTGCGTCTGCTGCTGCGGCGATGATACTTGTAATAATATTTATGATACCAGGAACCAGAAATACAGTTAATATAGACACACCTTACGATGATACTGTCCGTATTAAGGGACTTGATTCAAAACTTCTTCTGTATCGGATGAAGGGCAAAGAAATTGAAGAACTTAAGAACATGGATACAGCCCGAAGCGGAGATATCATTCAGGTAGGATACATTGCATCAGGAAATTACAAGTATGGGGTAATTTTGTCTATTGACGGCCGTGGTTCCGTGACAATGCACCTTCCTGATGAAAGCAGTTCCGGGAAAGAACTTGATTTAAACAAAAGAATTCTTCTTAACAAATCATATGAACTTGATAATTCGCCATCTTTCGAACGATTTATTATGATATTGTCAGCTGATCCGATCAATTCCTCTGACATAATAGAAAAAGCAAAAAAACTTGCAAAGAGCAGGGAGAGTGCAGTAAATGGATTAATTGGAACAGGAAAAGATTCCATTGAATTTTCTATTACCATTAAAAAAACCGAATGACCGGAGATTATCCGAAATGATTAAACCTGGACGTATAGCTATTATAATACTTCTTATCGCGGCAATGCCCGGCATAATAAAAACAGCTGAAGCTAAAAATATCCGCAGATTCGCAGTCATTGTCGGAGCAAACAATGGCGGCGACGGAAGGGTTATGCTGCGTTATGCGGTTTCAGATGCGGATACTATGATGAATGTGCTGAAAAGTATCGGGGGAGTTTCAGACAGCGACGGGCTCCTGCTCATTAATCCCGACAGAAGAAATTTCATCTCCGCACTGAATAAAATTAAAAATGAAATAAATGGAAGCAAACTAAAAAATGAACGGATAGAGTTTATTTTCTATTATTCCGGTCATTCAGATGATGAAGCTATCCTTCTGGGCAGGGAAAAAATCTATTACAAAGAGCTCAAAGAGGGAATACGCGGCATCCCGGCTGATGTGCGCATAGCAATACTTGACTCCTGTTCATCAGGAGCTTTTACGCGGATAAAGGGGGGTAAATTCAGGCCCCCATTTATCCTTGATGCATCATTTAATATGAAAGGCGACGCGTTTATGACATCAAGCTCCTCAAATGAAGCTTCGCAGGAGTCCGATGCGATTAAAGGTTCTTTCTTTACTTACTACCTGGTATCCGGCCTGCGCGGTGCTGCTGATATGATTCAGGATGGCAGGATAACACTGAATGAAGCATATCAGTATGCCTACAACGAAACTCTGGCAAGGACAGAGAAAACCATGGGTGGAACCCAGCACCCTAATTACGATATACAGATGACAGGAACGGGCGATGTTGTTATCACAGACATTAAAAGAAAAACTTCCGGGCTCCTTCTTGAAAAAAAGATCGCGGGAAAAATTTATATCCGTAACAGCGATAACATTCTTGTCGCGGAACTGCAGAAACCGTACGGACGGGAGATGGAAGTAGCTCTTCCTGAAGGTAAATACTCACTTTTAAATCAGATCGACAATAATATCTTTGAAACTAAAATTAATGTCTTAACCGATGAACGCTATCTTCTTTCGCTGAACAGTATGACACAAACCGAAGCGGAAAAAACAGTTTACCGGGGTGACTCAGACCATGAAAAAAAAATTGACAAGCAGGTAATTTTAGATATTAATAAAATTGAACACGGTGGCTATCTGGCAGTTATAAACCAGGCATCAAAAATCAACGGGAACTGGTCTGATCTAGTCGGAGGAAAGGTGGCCTGGATTATCAACCACTCCTTTTCTCTTGGAGCAGGCGGTTATGGACTTGTTTACCCCACTGACCGGCAGGAGTTTACCGGCGCACCCTATAATGGCATTGACTCAGAAATAAATTTCGGCTTTGGAGGAATACTTGTTGAATACTTCTTCTGGCCTGACAGTATTTTCACACTTGCTCCGGGAATTATGGTAGGCGGAGGCGCTCTGCAATATTATCCCGGTGATGATAATGACGATGAACACACAAATCCTACGGATTCATTTTTTGTTGTTACTCCTGAATTAAATATATATATAAATGTTACAGAATACGTCAGGATCGGAGCAGGAGTTTCATACCGTATGGTCAAAGGAATAGATCAGAAAGATTTCTCTGACAGCGATATCAGCGGATTTTCTTTCTCTCTTGCGGCTGCCGTAGGATTTTTTTGAAACTTACCATATAATTGATATATTTATCACAGGCAACAGCGGTTAATACACTGTTTGTCATTTCAGAAACCATCAGTTGCGGATGATAGATATTCTATTGATTAATATTTCCATGCGCAATTCAGATAGTGAAAATTTCATGACGCGTCTCCTCCGAAGTGGCAATCAACTCGCTGTTCAGTCCAACACATTGGATGAAGGCGAAAATTAAAATGATAATAACTAGAACAAGATGTGCTTTAATTATTCTGATCTGCTTTATCGCCGGAATTTTATTCCAGAAATATATTACAGAAATTACAATCTTTCCGGAACCGGAACAAATTGAAGCACCACCGCTTGAAAACACAAAAACTCCAGTTGATATAAATGAAATTAAAACAGGACGCGTAATGTTTGCTCTTGTAATCGGCCAGTCCAATGCAGCAAACTACGGGGAGAAGATTTACAAAACAAAGCATAGCGTTTACAATTACTATAAAGGCAGATTATACATTGCAGAGGATCCTCTTCTTGAAGCATCCGGACTGAGAGGTTCAGTATGGGGAATGCTTGGCGACTCGCTGATAGAAAAAGGGTATTATGACAAAGTTGTTTTTGTTTCAATCGCAGTCGGTTCTACTTCAATCGAATGCTGGTCTGACGGCAGGTGCAGTATCATACTTAAAGAGACTATGGATTATTTAAAAAATAATAATGTAAAGCTGACTCACATTTTCTGGCATCAGGGGGAGGAGGACAATTTAATCAATACTCCCGCGGATGTTTATAAATCCAGGCTGAAAAAAATTCTTAAGACCATAAGAAGTTACGGCGGGGAGGCTCCTTTATTTGTCTCCATTGCGTCTTTCAACCCGTGGGTTACCGGTAAACCGGAAGGGATAGAATACAAAATCCGCAGAGCTCAAAAAGAATTTATCAGAGAGAACCGTAAAGTCTACAAAGGCCCTGACACTGATACTATCGTATCTTCATTCGACAGGTTTGACCGCGTACATTTTTCTGAAAGCGGAATGAAAAAATACTCAAAGCTGTGGCTGAATGCAATTATTAATCCGCAAAAATAATTTCAGTTTTCACCAGTGAACCTGCATAAATAGTTTGTATTATTAAAACCTGTATTAACAACTGGTTTCTGCTGTATTTTTTAAATTGATTTTCCAGTCACCTCTTTGCAGGAAAGCCGTGAATACGCAGATTACAATTCAGGATATATTTAATTGAAGCTATTATATACAACATTAGGTTTTATTTCACTCGGTATCGGATGTGCAGGCATTGTAGTCCGCGGGTTACCCACTACTCCGTTTGTTTTACTGGCAGCCTCCCTTTTCGCAAAAAGCTCCGAGAGGTGGTATAACTGGCTGATATCGAACAAACTCTTCGGGAAGTTTATTGAGCAGTATGCAAAAGAAAAAGGAATGACTTTAAAAATGAAAATCCTTTCAATAACTCTTATGTGGACTATGATAACAATATCCGCTTTGACATTTAAATCCATTCACATGAAATTATTTCTGCTGGTCATGGGAATCATCGGGACAATTGTAATGGGATTTGTATTAAAAACAATAACTGTAAAGACGGATTCCTGACAGCCTGCTTTACAGGAATCTACTTTTTTCTTTTACTTTGAAATATTTTAACATCGACCTCAGCCTCAAGGTTATTATATACTGCAACAATTAATCCGTTACCGGAATTAAGAGCGCTGAATATTACTTTTTGCCCTTCCGGTTTATCAAACTCTCCAAATGACTGGATATCGCTTTTTATCGTCCATTCAGGGCTGACAATTATTTTATTCCCTTTGCTGTCATAGGCAGTTGCTATGAGCTGCATACTCCCGCCGGGAAACATTTTAAGTGATGCGGGTTTGATGGTAAATTTTACAATATCAACAGTTGCGGTTTTTTGTGAATCGGAATTATTATCGTTTGCTGACACGGCAACGTCCGAAAAAAGTATTACTGAAAATATTGACAGTATTCCGAACCATGTAATTAACAGATTTCTGAACATTAGAATTTCCCCCTGGATTTTACCACTACATTACTATACAGAATTTAAATTATGTTTTGTTTTACAGAATGAACCGGACAATAATAATTCTTCTAAATTATCACGTAATTACTGTTAGAGTAACTGTGAGAATAAAGTTACAATCTTTATCTGGTATTTATAAAATATTCAAGTTGCCCATTTAATTTAAAAATACCTGGAATCCTGTTCAAATGTTTTCTAAATTTACAGTCCGTTTATTTACAGATACTGTTTTAAAAGTAATGATTACAACTCTTCAGATTTTATAAAACGCAGTTAAAAGTTGACATAAATATACTCTAATATGACCTGTAACAATATATTTGAGGATAATTTTTTACAGGAAATATTATGCAGGAACTAAAATATCTGGCAGGCTATTCAGAAACTGTATTAAGCCGGGTAAACAAACTCATCAATGAAGACCGGCTCGGAGATTTTCTGTTAAAAAAATATCCATCTTCTCACGCGATAAGAACGGACAAAGCTCTGTATGATTTTACTATGGCACTGAAGAATGAGTTTCTGCAGAAATCCCAGCCGCTGAGTAAAGTTATCTATGATTCAAAAATAAATGCCATCGACCATGTGCTTGGAATGCATTATTACATTTCAAAAGTTCAGGGCGTGAAGCTTAAATCAAAACACGAAATAAAAATTGCATCGGTGTTTAAGACAGCGCCTGCTGAATTTTTAAAAATGATTGTAGTACACGAACTTGCCCATCTCAAAGAAAAAGATCACAATAAAGCTTTTTATAAACTATGCGAATATATGGAGCCCGGCTACTACCAGATTGAATTTGATATGCGCCTGTATCTCACCTATCTCGACACCGGGGAATCCCTATATAAATAACTGAAGGTTAAACATAACCCTTTCTCTCCATATACTTCTCAACCCGGCCCACTGCAATTGAACATCCGTAAGTCAGAATAAAATACATCAGTGTAATCGTAATCCATATCTCATAAGTTTTATAAGTTGATGCCATAAGTTCAGTCCCTCTGAACGTCAGGTCCTGGACTGAAATTACAGATACAATTGCCGAATCTTTAATAACAGAGATTATCTGGCCTGCCATTGGAGGGAGGATTCTCTTGAAAGCCTGGGGAAGTATAATATGCCTCATCTTCCGGTACCATGAAAATCCGAGCGCATCAGCCGCCTCACCCTGACCCTTTTCAACAGATTCAATTCCCGCCCGGACAATCTCGGTCATGTACGCCCCTTCATATAGAGCGAGAGTAAACACAGCCGAAATAAATACTGATAACATGGAAAGCGGAGAGAAAAAAAATGATACTATACTATTATGTTCAATAAGAAATGAAGACGATGAACCGGAATTAAAAGCATCCGCGATCTGGCCGCTTATAAAAAAATAAAAGATAAATATAAATACAATCGAAGGAATGTTTCTTACAACACCGACATAGAGTGCGGATGTAAGCTTGAGGCCTGCTTTGTGCGAGATTCTCATCAGTCCCATGACAAGCCCGATCTGTGAAGCGAGTATTGTCGACCACACGCTGAGCCTGAATGTAACAGCAAGCCCGGACAGGAGAAGTCCCGGAACATACTCCTCCAGCCTCGTATCATACCGGACTATGTATGAAGCAACCGCTGACCAGTCCCACTCATAATGAAGCTCTGCGCGCATTCTGAAAACAACAAATAATGCTCCGGTTATAAGAAATGACAGGAGTATAAAATCAAGTAATGTAAACCGGATTCTGTTTCTCAACTTTTTACTCTACCCTTTTCTCCCAGTCCCTGGTCCTGAACCAGTATTTTTTTCTTTCATTAAGAAATCCGTCTTCCCATCTTTTTTTTATCCAACCGTTAAAATATTCTTTTAGGCCATCCTCACCCTTCCGGAGTGCAAAACCTATCGGTTCCTTTGTAAAAGTATCATTAAACGGAAGATAGAATCTGCCGCTGTATTTAATCGCCTGAAATTCAGGAAGCGGGGATGACGCAACAACTGCGTGCACCCTGTCAGTGAGGAGTTCCTGTATTGCCTGGGCCTCATCATCAAACAGTTTTAACTGGGCATTGGGGAAATTCTTTTTTGCAGCTTCAGCGGCAGTTGTTCCGAGTCTCGCGGCTATTAGAATTTCACTCTTGTTAAAATCACCGAGAGTTGTAAAACCGGGCGCCATCTTTCTGCTTGCAACAATTGACATTCCGGAATAATCATACGGATCACTGAAATCAACTTTTTTAGCTCTCTCTTCTGTAATACCCATACCGCCGATAATAACATCAAACTTTCCAGTAAGAAGCGCGGGGATTATACCTGACCATTTTGTTGGAACAAATTCAATTTTCACCCCCATATCCTTCGCGAGTGCAGTTGCAACATCAATTTCAAATCCGATCAGATTGCCCTCTTTATCATTCATTGCCCATGGAACAAATGTTGACATACCGACTCTCAGCACACCTCTTTTTTTCACATCATCAAGCTGCCTGCCCGATTCACTCTTCGCGCATCCTGACAACAGTAAAATTATTGAAAAAATAATCAAAGCCGACTTTTTCATAATAAACCTCCGGAAATTATATTATATATTAATGAACATTAAATTTTTTTTCAACATAACCGGAAAATAACGACAGAGGGACCGTCATCATCAGATAAAGCAGCGCGACCGTAAACCATATCTCGAAAGAAAGAAAAGTATCAGACACAATTGACTGCCCTACCATAGTTAAATCATAAATCGATATAGTGCTGACAAGAGCCGAATCTTTTATCAATGATACTCCCTGCCCGGTAAGCGGAGGAAGGACCCTTCTCATCGCCTGGGGAAGAATAATATACCTGTACGTATGGATTCTCCCCAGTCCCAGGCTCCATGCGGCTTCCCACTGTCCCTTTCTTATTGAAAGAATACCGGCCCGCATAATTTCCGAAAGATACGCTCCTTCAAATAGAGAAAGGGCCGTTACAGCCGAAACAAACGCGCTGATATTAAATATGGGGGCCACCGCAAAGTACATAAAAAAAATCTGTACTATGAGAGGTGTATTCCTTATAAATTCTATGTAGCAGTAAGCAATAAACTTTGCGATAAATGAATCCGTCAGCCGTAAAAGAGCTGAAACAAGGCCAAGTATAAACGCAAAGACAATGCTTGTCAGAGATATCTGAAGCGTAACATACACCCCGTGAAGCAGCGGCCCGGCGTTGAAATCATATTGCGCTGACAGGATATAACCGGGTATTCTCTCCCACTGCCAGTTGTAATTCAGATGATCAACACTATATGCTGCAGCTGCAATAAGGGTGCCGGAGTATATAATAAATCCTGTATAATCTCTGAACCATTTTTTTATATGCTGAAATGTAATACAACTATCTCTCAAGTTTTCTTCCGGCATAAATTTATTAATGCATAATACATTATTTGTCTTTCCCGTTTCATCATGGTAAAAATTTCCAATTATCAGGAAAGGGTGAGGAGAAGTTTTATATTCTATACTGTACTAAAAAAACGGGAAACCGCCTTCACCCTTCCCCCCATCCGTCTGCTGGGCACCTTCCCCATAATGGGTCAGGGAAGGCATCCCTGCTACAGCTTTTCTATTACGTCAAGAAAAGTATTAAGAGGATGAGACCCCATAAGTTCATACTTTTCATTGATAATAATTTTCGGAACGCCGGTTACATTGTACTTCTGCGAAAGATGCACAAAATTGCCGGAGTCGATCATATCACTTTTAATTTTACTGTTTTCCATTGCGAGCCTGTGCGCGACAGCTACAGCAGCAGGGCAGTGAGGGCAGCCGAGGCCCACAAAAACCTGTATATGAACATCTTTATCAATTTTCTTTATCCGGGAAATGATATCATCAGGAAGTACCTCGCGCCTTCCGGACATCTCAATAATTGAGCTGAGAAATGAATTAATTTCATAACCTCCCGGGAGGCCGTAATATTTAACACCGTAATCTGTGCCGTCTTTATCAAGCAGAACTATGGCAGGAATTCTCTCTACCCCGTATTTCTGCGCCATTTCTTTATCGGTTACAAAATTGTACACTTTGCAGGACAGTTTATCACTTAACGAGGCAATTTCTTCTGCAAATGCTCTTGTCTCCCTGCACATAGAGCATTCAATTTCCTGTGTAAAATTTATAATCTTTACTTCGTCTTTCATATTTTTAAGTATTTCTTTCAACTGATTCTGAACCGCAATATCAAACAATGCCATAAAACACTCTCCTTTAAATTCTATAACTTCCGACAAACTTTTAAAAGGGTATCATCCCGTAAATTTCTTTACTTGCCAGCTAATGACTGCATAAAGAACTTGTTTTAAAATTCATTTTCGTCCCTCCGGTCATGACGAAAATATTTAGTGATAACAAATATTAAATGGTTACTATCTTTTCTTTAAAATATATTCACAAGCTGAAAGTGCCGCCTTCGCGCCTTCCCCTCCGGCTATTATTATCTGTTTAAAGGGGACTGATGTGACATCTCCCGCAGCGAATATGCCTTCACGGTTTGTCGCGCACCTGCTGTCTACCTGAATTTCACTTGAAGAATTCATATCCACAACTCCGCGCGCGAAACTGCTGTTAGGATCAAGGCCGATCTCAACAAAAATACCATCAGTTTTTACAATCGTAACAGCTCCGGTATCAACATGCATAACAGATACTTCGCTGACGCTATCCTCTCCGGTAATTTCGGTCACTCTGCTGCTTAATATCATACTTACATTTGAAAAACTTTGCAGTTTATCAAGGAGTATTTTATCTGCTGTAAGTTCATCTAAAAGCTGAACGATTACAACTTCGGACGCAACAGAGGCAAGATCAATAGCTGCTTCAACACCTGAATTTCCTCCTCCTACAACTATAACTTTTTTACCGGCAAAAAGCGGGGCGTCACATATTGTACAGTATGCCACACCTCGTCCGGTGAGCCTCTGTTCACCGGGAACTCCCAGTTTTTTCCATGATTTTCCTGAAGCAATAATCAATGTTCTGGACTGAATAACTCTCCCGTCTTCAAGTGTAACTTTTTTTATTTCTTCATCAGCAATCGAAGCTACTCCCTGTCCCTCCTCATATCCCACGCTGAACTGGAAAACCTGTTCCTTGAATTTATCGACAAGTTCAACTCCATTAATATATTTATAACCGAGATAATTCTCAATAGATGAAGTCTCCGCGACCTGGCCTCCGATACTCTTAATGATTATCGCTGTATCAGCACCTTTTCTCATACAGTAAACTGCCGCAGTCATCCCCGCAGGGCCTCCCCCTATAATCAGAACATCATATATTTTACCCGTATCAATCGGGGTAAAATTTTTTTCCGCCACAAACGATATTGTACTTAAATTAAAATCCATAATACGTTCCTGCTGATATTTTAATATTTCAGAACAAAGTTAAATATAATATATAAAAATTTCAGAAAAAATTCAAGGGGGGAATATGATTTTTTTATTTATACGAAACTTTCCGTGAGAATCATAACTCTCCATTCCAGCCGCCGCATTTAACGATAAGTGCCGGATACTAATAAAATTAAAATATATCGTTGATTTTTTTATTGTTAAATTTCGTATGAATACAAAACAGATGATACTCACATTTTTGTTATAAACCGGGAATATAAAACAAGAGGTGATCCCGGTAATATTTGAAGACAATCTTATATAGTATCTTTTAATTCTATAAATTTTAAGATCAAAAAAGTTTCAGCTGAACATCCTTTCCGTCATCAAACACAGTTCTTCCGCCGAGAGATTTTGATATTTTTCTTTCATGCGCTATCAGTTTATCTATATCAGCTTCAGGTTCATAATTATATTCAATGTGCCTGGTCATGAGGTCCAGTTTTCTCAGCGCGTCAAGCCTGTCGTGCTCTCCGATCTTTGCTTTTCTAACGGCATCTTTCAGTATTGATATAGACTGGTCATATACTTTAAGCGGCACTGGCGCGGGATGCCCATCCTTCCCGCCATGAGCAAAAGAGAATCTTGCCGGATCCGAGAATCTGGCCGGTGCGCCGTAGATCACTTCCGAGACAAGTGCGAGAGACTGAATTGTCCGCGGCCCGACACCGTTCAGCAGCAGGGCATCCGTAAAGTCACTGAACTGTTTTTCATAAGCCAGCGCAAGTACAGCTCCCATTCTTTTACTATTTACGTCAGCAGGAGCCACATGGTGGTGAGCGGGCATATCAAGATGCCGGGACTGGAGATTTCCGGGAGAGATCAGTGATCCGATTTCATTAAGCTGTTTGTCAGGATGAAGAGAAAGAAATTCCACGATGGCGCTTCTTGCCGGTTCACTGCGCGCATCACTCAGGTTCAGTATCTCGCCTTCGTTCCTGCCCACAATCGCGGAGTGCGGATCATCTACGAAAGATTTTACATTATCCGAGAGCCAGTGGTATCTTCGTGCCGTGATGTCCTCTTTGTTCATCCCCTGCTGTACTACGGCCCATTTCCCGTCCTTTGTCATGATAAAATTGTGCAGGTATATACGGTACCCGTCATCAATACATGTATTGTCGATCTTCGCCGAGAGCCTTGAACAACGGACAAGTTTGTCTCCGTCAAGACCGGTTTTCATTGAAACTTCATAAATTTGAGAGGGAGTGTTCAGTGAGTGTTTACCTCTCCCCCCGAGAATGTAAAGGCCGGTTTCATGAGAAACCGGATTCAGCCCGCGGCTCAGTGCCCCCAGGACACTTGGGGTGATTCCTGATGAGTGCCAGTCCATGCCCATAACAGCACCGAATGCCTGAAACCAGAACGGGTCGGAAATACGTCTAAGAAACTCATCCCTTCCGTATTTATAGATAATGGCCAGAGATATGGCAGAACCGAGCTCTTTCATTCTGTCGGCAAGCCATTTAGGCACATGACCGTAGTGCAGAGGCAAATTTGCAGTTCCTGAACGTTTCATGGAGTAATTATATCCGGCACTATACGTTTGTAAAGTATAATTTTTTTGTGAAACCGCGACCATGAATATAATTTTTAAAAAATTTTAAATCTTAAAAAAAATTTGGGTCATCAACAGGTTTTTTTCCACTGTTATTAAACTCTTAAGGCGCATTAAGGAGTTTTACAGACAGGATGGCGCGATGGATTACCGGTTTGTGGGTGTAAAAGTTTTATGCATGAATTCTGAACATTAAAAAATTTACCCCGGCAAGCGGTGACGTCGCCGCTGTTCACTATAATTCAAAATAATATTTCAGGAGATTCAAATGAAAAAAAATTTTTATGTCTCAGCAGTTTTACTTACAGTATTTTTCATGTCAGGTTCTATGCTTTTCGCGCAGGATGAGAGCAAGGCATCTGAAGATTCATTGCCCGGATTTCAGCTTCTGCTTTCCGGTGACCTCGGTTATGCCGGTAATTCTGACGTGAAAAATTTTACCAGTGACCAGGGCCGGAATACAGCTGATCAATACAATGCTTTTGCGGCGGCTAATTCTGTTGCAGGAGGCTTCAAAGTCGATGAAACGACCAGTCCGAATATGATTTATGGAGGGGATATTGAAATGAGATTCTTCCCGGGATCGTTCGGATTCGGTATTGGTACAGGTGTTCATTGTGCAGACTCTACTTCGAAAATTTCCAGCCCTAACTGGTCTGATAAAGTTGAATACAAAACATCATTTACAGTAGTCCCCGTGGTTGCAACACTATATTATGTTCGGCCGATAAATGAAAATTCATTCGCGGCATTTGGAGCAGGCGCCGGTTATTATTTCGGAATGCTTGATGGAGAATTAAGTTCAAGTGATACTATTCCTGATGATATAGATGTTTACGAACCGTTATCTGATTCGTCAACGATCGGGTATCACATCAAGGCTGAATATAATCTTTTTTTCAAACCATTCTGTCTGACTGCAGGAGTCATGGGAAGATACGTGCAGTTCAGTGAATTTGAGGATGATAATATTACACTGAAATTGGACGCAGGACTTACCGGAGTGAGCGTATATTTAGCAGCCGGCATTGCAATATAGCCGGGATCATTACTTATTTTTAAAAAATAATAAAATGAAACAACGATGCAGCTTAAATGGAATTATAACAAAAGAGGATGAATGTGACAGTTAAACCTTATATTAAGCTTTTTTTAATAACAGCAGTCTTAACATTTTATACAGCATGTAAATCTTATGAAATACCATACGACAGCAGTCTTGATAGTAAAACAATTTCCACAGGATTTTATGTTAATGAATTGCCGGCTCCCTATGTATCATATAATGCAGGTGGCCTTGTCGCTCTTGCCAAAGCAGGATTGCATTCAGGTGACATCTCAAAAGCGTATATAGATGCAGATCTCAGGGGAATCATTTATGAGGAATTTACAAAAAACGGAAATACAATAAGTCCTAAAATAAAAACTTTTTTAAAAAGCCCGGCAGATAAGGAAATAGTCATTAACCAGGTTGAACCGGCAAAGCAGACTGACCCGAAAGTGTCTGAATTTATTTTTGAAGGTGTACCGGAAAAATTAGGGAAAGAGTATATTTTTATACTTAAAGTTCTTGATTACGGGATGAGAGAAGGCAGCTTTTCCGTTTTTTCAAGAATTACATATGTTGCTTCCATAATTAATATGAATACCAATACAAAAATTTGGCAGATAAAAGCCGACAAAGAGGTTACATATCCTCTGGAGTTAGGTTATTCCAGCCAGAAGGATTCGTTAAAAGTCAGATCTAATCTTCGGGATTGTGTTGCCGGTATAATACGGGATGTTTCAGCAAAAATTAATAGTGTGCAGAAGAAAGAAACTTATACAAATTAAATTCATTTAAACTACGACGACCTGGTATACCGGTCATCGTAGTTTATTTATAACAAAAATATTTACTGCCCCGGAACTGTCGGTATAACAACAATATCAACTCTGCGGTTCAGCGCTCTGTTCTCTTTTGTCTCGTTTGAAACTAATGGTTTGTACTCGCCGTAACCTGCCGCAGAGAATCTCACCGGATTAAGGTTCGAATCCTCAAGAAGGTAACCAAGGACCGCAAGAGCCCTTTCTGTCGAGAGTTCCCAGTTGTCCCTGAATTTTTTTGATCTCATCGGGATATTATCCGTATGCCCTTCAACAACGATGCTGTACTCCGGATATTGTGACAGAATCTCCCTGATCTTTTTTAGAGATGGGAGAATCTCTTTTTTGAGATTCGCATATCCTGAATCAAAGCTTATTTTGTCATCAATATTTATAACAAGCCTGTTGTGAAATTTTTTCAGGCGGATGTCCCCTTTTTTGATCTCATCATCAAGCTGTTTTTCAAGATCAGACGCCTGGCTCTCCATTCTGGATAGTTCCTCTTTCTGTTTGTTTGTAAGCTTTTTAAGATCTGAAAGCTCTTCATTGAGATTTGCTATTTCATCTTTAAGTGCAAGAATTCTTTTTTCATAATCCGATTTGAGATCGGCCATCTCTTTAAGCAGCTTTTCCCTTTCGTTATTCCATTTTTCTCTTGCCTGCTCCATGTCGTCTTCGCATCTTTTCTGGAGAAGCCTGTTGCTCTCGATAAGATTCTTTTCAGTTTCGGAACCTTTACTTTTTAGAATATTAATCATGTTCTGCAGTTCTTCAATTTTTGCCTCGAAAGATTTTGTCCTGTCAGAACATGAAGATTTAAGCTGCTCGAGTTCTCTTTTAAGCTGGTCTATCTCCGCCTGAAGCCCGTTGATGGTATTTTCATATTTGCTCTTTTCATTCTGGTACTGGCGGTTCAAAGTCTTCAGTTCGAGCTGAAGGGCAATTTTTTCATTATATACGGCGTTATATTCCGATGGGGTGTAGAACACAGCAGCATCCGCCGCGGCTATTGAGATCATTATAAATAACAGTGAAATTATTTTTTTACTGAAATTCTTCTGCATGTTTTTCTCCGGTTTAATGATGAATTTCTACTTTGTTTTATCCAGAGTTAGTTTCGCATCAAGAAATTTTCTCTCGGCTTCTCTGAAATCTGTTTCAGCTTTTGATGTCTCCTGTTTTTTCTTTTCGAGATATTCAGCATGCTGTTTGTATCCGTATTTATCGTCAGGATCTTTTTTGCTGAATTTACCGGTGAGCTTAGTAAAAAAATTTCCTTCCTCCTCCGGTTTGACCTGTTCATTTTTGTCACGGTATGCTGCGGCTATTTTGGATTTTTCTACATTCAGTTCCGCGATGTATTGTGCAAGTTCGGCATTTTTCAATTCAAGTTCAGTATCGAAAAGTTTTTTCTCACTCTGATGAAACTGCAGAAGAGCTTTCTTTTTTGCAAGCTTTGATTCATTTTCCGCCAGCTGCGATTTTTTCACTTCCAGGTTTACAGCATCTTTATTTTTTTCATATAGATAAACCTGGTCTTTGATTATATCATTTTCTTTTTCAAGAAGTTTTATTTCATCTTCAGTTCCAGCGGGGAGCTTGGCCTGCTCTTTAGTCTTTTTTTCTACAGCCTGTTTTTCTTTATTCTTATCTATAATTCTCTGTTCCAGTGCGAAGATGGTTTTTGACTGCGGTTCGGTTTTTTCAGCCAGATATTTATCTTCAATCTCCGGCGGCATGGTCGAGCATGCGGTGAACATCAGGAATAAAAGAATAACCGGTAATTTTAGCTTCATGTAAATTTCTCCTCTATGAAATAATTGATGAATTTAATCGTTATTAATTATGCGTTTACCTGAAATATATATCAATTGATACTCTATTACAAATAATTTAAATAAAACATTCAAATAATATAATTAAAAAGTCAAGAGATGTTTAACTATAAAAAGTTACCTTTTTATACCGAGAATTATTTCCGGAGAGATTTTTTAATAAAATATAAATATATACATCAAATTCGGCTGTGTATAAATATCAGGATACCCTTACAGGTATCTGTTTTCTTTTCGGAAATTGTACAAAATATTTATTGATTAAAAAATACCGCTGAATATTTTAGCATTGATTATAGTTGTATCTCAATTATAATCAGAAGAATTAAATTCCGGGATGTATTAAATGAATAATTATAGAGTTACTTACGAAAAATTTATCGAGCTGAGTTATCAGCTGCTTGATAAGATTAAATCCAACAAGGAGGAATATAAAGCCATTCTATGCCCGCTTCGCGGCGGTTTTTTTCTCTCATATTTTATGAGTGTTCATCTTGAACTTCCAATTTCATATATTGAAATATCATCATATGCCGGGAAGGAGCAGAGAAGGTTCCAGATAGGAATTAAGCCGGATCTGATCGAAGGGAAATTTCTGCTTTGTGATGATATTTATGACAGCGGAAATACAATAAAAGAGATACATTCAATGTATCCGAAGGTTAATTTTGATACTATCTGTCTTGTATCCAAAGTTAAAGAGGCTGAAGTTATCTATGCTTCACTTGTGGATAAAGATCACTGGGTAGATTTTTTCTGGGAAGTAATGTAATATTCTGAGGTAAAAGGAAATGATTAATAGACTTATATCAATTATATTCTTAAGCTTTATTATTATAACATGCATCATCCTTTTTTTCCCTGCACTTATCATCTGGCTTGTAACTTTGCCGTTTGATAAAAAAAAGAGAATTCTTCAACAGTACACATGTTTCTGGGGTGCTCTTTACACTCATGTTATTCCGTCATGGAAAGTCAGGATGATTGACAGAAAAAATTTTAAAGCCGGAACGACATATATTGTTGTCTCCAACCACCAGTCACAGCTCGATATTCTTGTCGCGTTCAATCTTTTTAAACATTTTAAATGGGTCTCTAAAGCCGAGATTTTTAAAGTCCCCTTTGTTGGATGGAACATGTATTTTAACAGGTACATCAAGCTTGTAAGAGGGGACAAGGAGAGTATCAGACAGATGCTCGAAGTGAGTGAAGAAAGGCTGAAAGAGGGGAGTTCGATTTACATATGTCCTGAAGGCACAAGGTCTCCTGACGGGAAAATTAAGCCGTTCAAATCCGGAGCGTTTATGCTCGCACATAAACTTAAATTGCCAATTCTTCCTATCGCAATTTCAGGTACACGTCATGCGCTTCCCAAGTACAGTATGAATTATCACGGGAAACATAATCTCTATATTAAGGTGCTGAATGAAATTCCATACAGTGCTTTTTCCTCTCTTACAATTGAGGAGACTGCTGAAATGGTGAGAAAAATTATCAGGGATAACGTTGAAGCTTTAGAAAAGCTTGAGGAGTTAAAAAATTGAGTAAAGTATATTTCATAAAAACAGAAAATAATGTTTCAGATGAACTCCTCGCCGATAAGCTTAAAACCCTTATCGCCAAAGAGGGGCTTTTTAACTTTATATCGGAAAAAGATATGGTGGCGATAAAAACCCATTTTGGAGAGAGCGATAAATCGGGATATCCCAGGCCTGTTATTTTAAAGGGAATCGGGGAACTTGTCCGGGAAAAGAACGCTCTCCCATTTATGACTGAAACTTCAACTCTCTATAAAGGGAACAGGGATAATGCTGTCATACATATCGAGCACGCGCAGAGGCAGGGATTCGGTTTTGAGAATACCGGTATGTCGATTATAATGTCTGACGGACTTTATGGAGACGAGGAGATTGATGTCGCAATTAATGGGAAGATGTATAACTCGGTTAAGATTGCTTCATTGATTGTCAAGTCCCATGCGCTTGTCTGCGTCTCTCACTTTACCGGGCATTTAATTGCGGGGTTTGGAGCCGCGATCAAGAATATGGGTATGGGATGCGCAAGCAGAAAAGGAAAGATGATACAGCATTCAACCGCCAAGCCGCAGATTATGCCCGAGGTTTGTACGAAATGCAAACAGTGCATACTCTGGTGTCCGGCTGAAGCTATATCATTGGGAAAGGATTCTGCTGTAATTGACGGGGAGAAATGTATCGGCTGCGGTGAATGCCTTGCGGTATGCAGATTCGATGCTGTTAAATACAACTGGGGTGCGACTTTTGAAGAGCTTCAGAAAAAAATTGTAGAACACGCTTTCGGAGTTTATACAGCCAATAAAGACAAGAGTGTATATATCAACATTCTCACACGAATATCGAAGGATTGCGACTGCATGCCGAGATATGAAAACATCTGCGGCGACATAGGGGTACTCGTTTCACATGACCCTGTTGCTGTTGATGCTGCGTCGCTTGATCTTGTGGAAAAATTTTCCGGCAGCAATTTTTCTGAAATTGCGTATGATATTCCTTACAGGTACCAGATCGATTATGCGAAAGAGATAGGTTTCGGCGATTCCGGTTATGAACTTATAGAGGTATAGCGGAAAACATCAACAGTGTGTCTCTATTTTTTTATATTGTCATCTGAACCGTATTTCTCGCAGCCCACAATCCCCGGACTGTGTGGATAATAAAAAAATTATTATTCATACAGTCTTATTAAATAATCTATATTTTATTGTTCCGCAGGATGCCCGGCTATCTCTTTCTTTTTCGACAGTAAACTTTTACCTGTATCAAAATTGCATTCCCCAATGAATTCACCGATCCCGTTAAAAAACTCAGTTACTTTTATTGATCTGTCTTTTCTGTTATCTCTCCGAAAACCTGCTATAGACTTTCCTGCAATTAATAAACCACACCTTTGCCGTATTTTTAACACAACCCAGGGATGACTGGCGTCCACAGGCAGATGTGCATCACACAGAGAATTGCGTTCAGGTATTTGCTGTAAACCTACCTTACAAAATCCTCGGGATCAAGAGCCTGATTCCCTTTTCTGATCTCAAAGTGAAGATGCGGGCCTGTAGACTTTCCCGTACTTCCGACATTGCCGATCATCTCGCCCTTCTTTACTTTATCACCGCTGGATACAATAATCTTTGAAAGATGGCCGTAGTAAGTAGCCATATCGCTGCCATGCTTTATAACTATAAGATTTCCGTAACCGCTCTTCTTATATCCCGCATCTGCAACCGTTCCGCTCTCTGCCGCGTAAACAGGAGTCCCGGCAGGTGCAGATATATCTATCCCTTTATGGAACGAATTTCTTCTTTTTGTGACGGGGTCAATTCTGGTACCGAATCTGCTCGACAGTCTGCCGGATGCAGGCATAATCATGTTCCAATCGGTTTTACCCGTATCGCTGTCGATCTCTGACGGAATATCATCAGAAACAAAAGCTCCGAATACCCAGCCTTCATCACCATTATCTTTCTTTACGAGCAGCCATGGCGCTCTCATATTTTTTATAAGTTCAGATTTATCAGACTGAAAAATTATCTGGACCTTTTCTTTAAATTTAAGTTTCCCGACAATCTCACTCCCGGCGCTGTCTTCCGACCGCATGTTAAGTGATCCGGTATTTACATATCCGTAAATCTTCGGAGGGATGACGCCGGTATAATGAAAAGTATCTGTATCTTTTATTTCTGTAATAGCATTCTCTTCAACAGGTATACCAAGCTTTACGTTTCCGTCCGATATCTCTTCACTGCTCTCCCGGAGAAATGCGTCCAGTTCCTGAAGTATAGTGTCACGGTTTTTTATATCAAGCTTATGCTGGCTGATTACCTTTTTTTTATGCTTCTCTGCAAATTTATTTGCTGTCAATGCATCTGAAACGGCGACTACAGAAACAAGTAATACAATAATGTATATTTTTCTCATGCATATTCTCCGGAACTGTTCTTATTATAATATTCGGCATTAAGTCGGTAAAATTTGTGTTTTAATTCCTATTTATTATTCTGCATAACCGTTCGGGAAACCCGCAGCAGGTATATGTATTTTATCCGGAATATCTGCTTTTACCGGTATTTTCCTCTTTTAATTTTTCTGAAGTTTTTTGTTTGATTTTTTTTATATGCAATTTACAGTTCATGAATACAGTAAAAGTAAAATAAGTTCCGATATGTTCTCAATAAAATGACTATATCCGGATACGCTTCACGGGATATAATTATTTTATTGCAGATTCCCGCTGGTAAATATTTTACATCAACTTTCGTATAAAAGATCAGAGGCATGAAAAATGTTGAAAGCTATAAAAGAATTATTATTCTGGGGAAGAGAAAAATTTCCTGATACATATTCAGGTGAGCTTAATTATCAGTGCAATCTGGTAATTGTCCCTGCCTCAATTATCTGCATTTTTGCATGGCTTGGTTATATTCCCTATGACAGTGTAATTTATCAGAACCGGCCATTAATTGTATATTTAAGATACGGTTTATCCATTACCTCTTTTCTGATTCTTGCAGTCCAGTTTGTACCTTTCTTTAAAAATAAAAGCATGTTTCTGCTGGCCGCGCTGGGCTTTTACCTGGAAATAGGAACGGGTATAATAACAGGGCTGACAGGCGGAGATCCTGTCTACTTCGCAGGGTATTTTTTTGTTTTAATTCTGGTAATAATTGCCCCTATATACAAAACGATTCTCTGGCTTATGACCGCTTCTTCTGTAACATCTTTTTTTGTCATAGGAATTTTCCATGGGCTGGAGTTTACAACCTTGAAACAGAAATATACTCTGAACGACTTTATCTCTGTCATTATTTTCAGCTCCGTTTTTGTTTATGTACTCGACAGAATGAGATTTAAAGACTGGAAAAGGTCGAGTGAACTGAAAAAAAGCAGGGAGCAGATCGAGAGAGAAAAAAACAGAATTACCGAAATTATGGCGGAGGCAAATATTCTCATTGTACATGTTAAAGAAACAACAGATTTTCTCAGCACATTTACAGGAGAGATAGACTCATCTATAGAAGGACAGGCGCCTGTATTTGAAAAAACTCTGGCTTCATCAAACACTGTCATTGAATCCTTCGATACGATAAGCACCAATACGATAGGGCAGATGGATTTTAATCAGAGAGGCAAACAGCTCATCGCTAAACTGAAAGATGAATTCAAGGAAACCCTTTCTTCAAGTAATTCAGTACAGAAAGACGCCTCGGAGATCGGAGTACTTGCAAATAAATGCCAGAATAAACTCACCAATGCATCGACGACAATTACCGCACTGAAAGACGAATCATCCAGAATAGCAGAAATATCAAAAACTATAAACGAAATCGCAGACATGACAGCGCTCCTCTCGCTTAACGCATCTATTGAATCCGCAAGGGCTGGTGAGCATGGACGGGGCTTTGCCGTAGTCGCGGATGAAATCTCCAAGCTTGCCGACGGGAGCATGCGTTCAGCAAAAGAGATAAGTGATATTATTCGAATGTCTGTAATGAGAATTATTGAAGCATCAGACCAGGTATTTGAAACAGCAGATATCCTGAAAGAGATAATAGTGATAATGAATGATAATACTGCTTTTCTCAATACTCTTAGAAATATGATTAAAGAACTCGGCCAGAATCTTCAGGATCTTATGGAGTACTTTGATCTTTCAGTTAAATATACCCAGATGATAGGTGAACTGACTGAAAAGAACAGTGAAGAGATAAGCACATACCAGTCCATGATAAAAAATATAGAAAATTTTTATTCAGGCCTGAACAGAATGAGCGATAAATTAACCGAAGTATCGACTAATGTTAATACTGAAATATTCAAGCTTGAAGAGATTATTAAAAGTACAGTCGAGACCACGGCTTAGGAATAACATCCATCATCAGGACGGTTCGGCAGGTTCACAGCATCACACTGGCCATCTCCCCATTATTGGGAAGTAATGCAGCATTAAAAAACTCAGATACGCTGATACATTTCAATCCGCATTATTTACAGCTCCTTCACACCTGGAATGGTCTTATCGTTAAATCCAATTTTTCATCTGATAATTAAAAATTTTTATTGAAAAAGGGGACACTATAAATAATTGATTCCTTATAAGGTAAATCGAGGGATCAATAATGAAAGTTTTTAAATTCGGAGGAGCATCAGTCAAAGATGCAGATTCAGTAAGAAATGTAGCAAATGTGCTGAGTCTTTACAGCAATGATAAAATAGCAGTTGTGGTATCCGCAATGGGTAAAATGACAAACGCCCTTGAGCGGCTTCTCCATGCCTACTTCTATGGAACAGGAAAAATTGATGAAGAATTCTTCAATATAAAAGAATACCATATGAATATGGTATATTCACTTTTCTCCGATAAAAAACATGTAATTTATACTGAACTCGAAAATATGTTTTCAATGTTCCGGACACGGCTTCAACTCCCTAATTCAGAGAACTATGATTATGAATACGACCAGATTGTTTCTGCAGGTGAGATAATTTCATCCAAAATACTCAGCGCATATTTAAATTCTGCGGGAATAGAAAACAGATGGGTGGATGCGAGATCGATAATAAAAACAGACAACACTTACAGGGATGCAAAAATTGACTGGGAAAAAACAGTAGAACTCGTAAAAGATTCAATGAATTTCCACAAGGAAAGAATATATATAACACAGGGATTTATAGGATCAACAGCGGAGAATATAACTACAACTCTCGGCAGGGAGGGATCTGATTTTTCAGCGGCTATTATTGCTTACAGTCTCGAAGCGGAAAAGGTTGCTATATGGAAAGATGTACCCGGAGTGCTTAACGCTGATCCGAAATACTTTGACGATACAATAAAACTCGACCAGCTCTCATACCATGATGCAATTGAACTTGCGTATTACGGGGCAAGCGTAATACACCCTAAAACGATCAAACCGCTTCAGAATAAAAAAATTCCTCTGTGGGTAAAATCTTTTCTCAATCCCAAAGATAAAGGGACAATAATTCAGAACGACAAAGTGGAACTCCAGATACCGTCATTTATTTTCAAGATGGATCAGGTCCTGGTCACTATCTCCGCCAGGGATTTCTCTTTTATAGCAGAACAGAATCTCGGAGATATTTTCCATGAACTCTCCCGACTCAGAGTGAGAATCAATGTAATGCAGAATACAGCTCTCAGTTTTTCCATATGCGTTGACTGGGATGAGAGAAAAATTCCCGAACTGATCAAGTCTCTGGAAAAAGATTACTTGATCAAGTATAACAAGGGCCTTGAACTTGTAACCATAAGACATTATGATCAGGATACAATCGGAAGAGTAATTTTAAATAAAGAGATACTCCTTGAAGAAAAAACACGAAACACAGTACAGATGGTTATGAGAGACATGGACAAAGCGCTGGAGTAATCTCATTTATGCAAATCACGCGCCTTTTAATAAAAATAAAATCAGCCTTAGCTGGATAATTGCAACTATTAAACTTTTCGGCTTCTGCATACTCACTCCTCATGGATAGGGTTTCTGTATCACAAACAATTCACTATTACAACCCTATCATTTCCTTGAGGAGAAGTGCAGAAGGATGAGTTCATCAATCAACAAACAATCCGGCATCTACCCCGACAGTAAGAATTTCATCATCAATAAGAATTGCCGATAGAGTTCCGGCTCTCGGCAGCTCATACTTAAAAAAGAACTTCATTGTGTGAACCTTCGAACTGTAAAACTTTTTCAGGGCTTCATCATCACAACTGATACATTGCTTCAATGCGCAGTTAGCCTGCATTAACCACTGCCATGCAATTGTAATAATCCCTGCCATTTCCAGATAGAGAGTCGCATCTGCAAGAAAAACTTCCATGTCACCTTTTGATGCCACATGAAGAAGATGTCCCGCTGTTGTCTTAAAATCCGTAACTGCCTGTTCAAGTTTCGCGGCATATTTTTTCAGCTCTGAATAATTTTCCGCTTCAGATATTGTTGTTTTTATCTCATTAACAAATAACTCAAGCGCGCGCCCTTTCTTCATTGTACTTTTTCTTCCGAGAAGGTCCTGTCCCTGGATACCGGTTGTACCTTCATGTATCGGGTGTATCCTTGAATCACGGAAAAAAAGTTCCAGGTTAAAATCCTCACAGTAACCGTAACCTCCGAGTATCTGAAGTCCCGCGCTGGTGGAGAGAATTCCGTTTTCTGAAGGATAACTCTTCGCGATCGGTGTTAGAAATTCCAGGAGGAGGCTGTACTTTTCTATATCTTCAGGCGACGAAACATGTTTCAGGTCAATATATTTCCCGACCTGCAGTGCCAGAGAAAGCGATCCTTCTGACACTGCTTTCTGATACAGAAGCATTCGTTTAACGTCGGGATGACTGATGATAGCACACTGGGGATCAGACGGATTTTTACTGTTAAGCGGCCTGCCCTGTGCTCTCTCATCCGCGTATTTAAGAGAGTCATAATAGGCGGCAGATGCTATACCTGCGGCCCCGATGCCGACATTTACTCTCTCCTCATTCATCATATGAAACATATATGACAGGCCTTTATTCTCTTCACCGACAAGCCAGCCCCGGCAGTCATTGTTTTCCCCGATAGATAGCTGTGTGATCGGAGAACCTCTGTAACCGAGCTTATGTTCTATGCCGGCACAGGTAATGTCATTGGAAACAATGCCCCCCTGCCCGTCACCGCGCAGTTTCGGTACTACAAAAAGTGATATTCCCTTAACTCCGGCAGGCGCACCTTCAACTCTCGCCAGCATAAGATTTATAATATTATCCGCTCCATCATGTGTACCTGCGGAGATAAATATTTTCTGTCCTTTCATTAAATAAAATCCCTCGCCTGTAGGGACAGCCTTTGTCTTTATATCAGAAAGCGAGCTTCCCGCTTCAGGTTCGGTAAGAGCCATGGTCCCCTGCCACTCGCCTGCAAACATCTTCGGGGTATAATACTTTTTCATTTCAGGAGAACCGAAAGTGATGATCAGATTCGCCGCACCTGATGTAAGCCCGGGATAAACTCCCAGAGAATAATTTGCCGCAGCGAATATATAATTGAATGCAGCGACTATAGAGTAAGGCAGCTGCTGCCCGCCATCTTCAAATGGAAAATGTGCCGAAATAAGACCAATCTCTCCGCATTTCCTCATGAATGTTCTAACAACAGGATTAACATGGACATCACCATTTTTATATACAGGAGAATTTTTATCCATATCCCTTAAACATGGGCGCATAAGATCAGCCGCCATCTTATTCGCTGTACCGAGTACCATATCCAGAGCTTCTTTATTGTATTCATTAAAGTATTCATGCCGAGATAAATTCTGAATTTCCAGCATTTCGAAAAGCAGAAAATTCAGAGTCTGCCTGCTGATAAATTTTTCTTCCATACACAACTCCCCGGAAAACTTTTTATTTGTATATTATAGACTGATTAGTGTTGAAAAAAAGCAAACTATTTTCTCCCCCCATCCGTCACCTTGTGGCACTTTCCCTGCGATAAAGCAGTGAAGGCATAGCATCTCACTATAAGATAATTATTAGTAGTATTATGGGGATGGTGCCCAACGGGCGGATGGATGGGAATACAAAAAGCCTGTCAATCAATGACAGGCTTTTTATTTTTTCGGGGTTGACGAGACTCGAACTCGCGACACCCTGCGTGACAGGCAGGTACTCTA
>DAONFJ010000002.1:85086-90312 GCA_035403545.1 Spirochaetota bacterium | reverse complement strand
TATTTCAATATGATAAAAAAGGTCTTATTGTTAAAAAATATTTAGGCCAGTTCACTGAAGATGCAATGACCGGAGAGGGTGTATTATTTACTTATAATTCCAATGGTATAATCACCTCTAAATATCTGGGACAGTTTGTTGATGGTGTTCCAAATGGTGAAGGGACGATGTTCATCTATGATAAAAGCGGCACATTAACAGCAAAAAATACAGGACACTTTAAAAACGGTTTAATGAATGGAGAGGGTTATTCCATAACATACGACAGCAGCGGTAAACCTTCAGGCAAAATTAATGGCATATGGTCCGATGGAGTTCTTCAGGAAAATAAAACATCAGTATCAGGTGACGGCGATTCCTATTCCGGCGAATGGGTTAGAGGAGAGAAACATGGATATGGAATTTACACATGGGGAAACAAGTCAAGATGGGCCGGAGCTAAGTACATAGGGAATTTTGAGCACGATAAAAAATCAAAGCAGGGTTCACTAATACTCCCTTCGGGAGATAAATATGTAGGCGAATTTAAAAATGATAAAATTCATGGTGACGGCGTCTGGTATTATTTAGACGGGTCACGTTTCATCGGCAGTTTTAACGAAGGAAAGTGCGAGAACAAAGGGCTTAAAATCTGGCCTGACGGGACCAGTTATATATCAGCAATAGACAGTTACTATCACAGTGAAAAAAACTCCGAGATGCCTAATGCAGACGGAAATAAATATCAGACAAAAATCTGCAATGATAAAACAAAAAACGGAAAAGGAACTTTTGTGTGGGAACCTGACACTGCTCCGGAAAAAGCCGGTGATACGGGTAATACAAAATGGAATCCTGCGGATTGAATCGGAATAAACTGCGTGAAACAGACTACCGCGCATTTCACGCAGTGAAATTTTTGCGTCACCCTTCTTCTCAAAAAAAAAATTAAATTACCAATACCAGTCCGGCAATAAATCAATGCAGAACCGCAGATAAATTTTACTTGATTAAAAATCGGCAATTGAACAGATATTCAATAGAATCTGATTTTGATAAACTGATCAGGAAAGACCGTTATAATCAGTATTCTGAAAAAAAATTTCAGCCGGAGATATAAAACCAATGCCTGTTATAGAAAACTCTTCATATAAACCGCCATTTCTTCTGGGAAATAATCATCTGCAGACAGTACTCCCCACCCTTTTCAGAAAAGTAAAAGGAGTGAATTATGTAAGGGAGAGAATAGATACTCCTGACGGCGACTTTATAGATCTTGACATATCTTCAATCGGCGCTGACCGCACTGTTATACTCTCACATGGGCTGGAGGGAAAATCGGACAGGGCGTACATGAAAGGAATGATCAAAGCATTCAACATAAGAGGATGGGACGGAGTTTCATTTAATTTCAGAGGCTGCAGCGGTGAGCCGAACAGAACGTCAGCAACATATCACAGCGGAAAGACAGAGGATTTAAATTCCGTAATTCAGCATCTCATCTCTGTGAAAAAGTATAAGACAATCACACTTGCAGGATTCAGTCTTGGAGCAAACCTTACACTTAAATACGCGGGGGAGATGGGGGAAAGAATCCCATCCGAAATTAAAAGCGCAATTGGAATATCAGCACCATGTGATCTTATATCTTCATCAATAGAAATTCATAAAAGAAAAAACATTATATATGCAAAAAGATTTCTCAAAACTCTTGTAGATAAAATGAAACAGAAAGAACATCTTCATAATGCCGGAATAACGAGGGACTATAAATCGATTAGAACCCTGAAAGATTTTGATGATAAATTCACAGCCCCTCTAAACGGATTCATTGATGCCATGGACTACTGGGGAAAATGCAGTTCTGTGAAGTTTATAAGCGGAACAGCAATACCTATCCTCATTTTAAACGCGAAAGATGACCCGATACTCGGCGAAGAATGCTTCCCATACAAGGAAGCCGCATCAAACCGGAACATTTTCCTTGAGGTTCCCGGGAAGGGAGGTCATATGGGATTCATTACGTTCAGCAAAAACGGTGAATTCTGGCATGAAACAAGGGCTGCGGAATTT
The DNA here is from genome assembly GCA_035403545.1 of Spirochaetota bacterium. GTDB lineage: Bacteria > Spirochaetota > UBA4802 > UBA4802 > UBA5550 > WRGT01. The sequence goes on along the minus strand of DAONFJ010000002.1, from coordinate 88,260 downwards.
TCCGGAAAATATGCATAACCCCTGAATATTTTTTCCCGCCCGATTTTTACAGGTTTCATACTTGAAAAATCCCTGTCATTAAGATATAATTTAATTTATAGAGTTATAATCAATGAAAATTATTAATAAAATCTTAATGTATATAAAACTCGAGGATGAAAGAACTTCATTCCCTGCTACGTTTAAACAGGAGCTGGATTACCAAAGCAGCAAAATTCTTACGTTCGCTTCACTAATAACGCTCTCATGGCTGACCTATATCCCGATAGACCTGCGGCTCCATCCTGACAAACCGCTCATAATTGTATTACGCATAGGTTTTCCCGTAATAGGCCTTCTACTTTTTTTTTCCAGATTCATAAATTCATTAAGGCCCAGGTATCTGCTGATGCTTACGCTTTTCGGCGCCTACATGGAAATTTCAACAGCAGTTCTCACCGCTGTCACTATAGGTGACCCGGCGTATATCGGAGGTTATCTTTTCGTCCTGACACTGCTCGCTGTCGCTCCGCTGCAGAGAAGTGATGCATACGCCATACTCGGTGTATCACTTGCAACTTTTTTCAGCATAAGCTGGTTCGCCGGAATGAACTTCACTAATCCGCATACTATGTACAGCCTTAATGATATTTTCTGTGTTACATTTATTGTATCGTGTTTCATTTTTATTCTTAACAATTCCAGGTATGTAAGGTGGCTTAAATCAAAAGAGGCTGAAGCCGGACAGGTCATTATAGAAGACCAGAAGAATCAGCTTGAACAGCAGATAATTTTCGCGGGAGATCTTCACAAAACACTGCTCCCGCAGGATATTCCCGTAATTGAGGAAGCTGTAATTTCGTATAAATACGCCCCGATGATGGAGCTTGGCGGCGATTTCATAGACTTCTGTTATAATGAAAAAGAAAAAAGTTTAGGACTGTTTGTATGCGACGTTTCCGGGCATGGTGTAGCCGGCGCCCTTTTTTCATCCATGGTTAAAATATCACTTAACCGGTGGATAGAAACTCTGGCCAATCCATCAGCGACATTGCACAATATCTACCATACGCTTAAAGGTAAAATGGGAAATCATTTTGTAACTGCCGGGGTATGCCACATAGACCTTATAACCGGCAGCATAACGTACTCAAGCGCCGGGCATCTGCCGCTTATTATCGCGCGGAAAAACGGAGAGATTGAATTCCTTAATTCCAGGGGACGCCTGATTGCTGAAATTATTCCTCCGAATTATGAAGAGACAGTTTCTTCGATTCATGAGGGCGACAGCGTGATACTTTATACAGATGGTGTTACAGAATGTTATAGTAAAAACAATAAAATGTTCGGCGAGGAATCTTTTTTTAATTTAATTAAAATGAACTGCTGTGAAGAACCATACGAAATGAACAATAATATTTTTAATGAATTAATAAAATTCAATAAAGGCAATAATTTCAGTGACGATGTTACAATACTGATTTTGAAGTACAAAGGTTATAACAGAAAAAACTCTGCAGATGCGATTGGATGAAAATTCAAGACTGATCGCAGCCGGTCCATACGGCAACATGTATTAACTGTCATACTTCCCGCGGATACCTTTATAAAACTCCTTTATTTTAATCATATCAGCTTCAAAATCATTTGTCGGAATAAAAAGTTCACCATACCCTCCGGTCTTTTTTTCATAATCAAGGTAGGCCAGCTGTATCGGAACACCGGCTCCTGCCGCTATATAATAAAATCCCGTTTTCCATTTTTTTACTTTTGACCTGCTCCCCTCGGGAGGTATTGCTATTACAAGAGATTCGCTGTTTTGAAACTTCTCCACAACAGTTGAAACAAGGTTATTCGAGCGGCTCCGGTCCACCGGCATTCCTCCGAACCATTTCATTATACCTCCGAACGGCGGACGGAAAATCTGCTTTTTGCCCATCCAGTGCACTTCATCTTTGAAATAAAGCATCATTAACAGTCCGTAGAAAAAATCCCAGTTTGTTGTATGAGGAGCGGCAATCATAACATATTTTTTTATGCCGGGACGCTTACCTGTAATCTTCCATCCCGAAAGCATAAGAATAAGACGGGCTAACCATTGGCATAAAGTGTTTATCACCGGCGTGGTGAAAATTGTTCTCTGCATTACTAAAATCCTTTTTATTCTATATCAGTCTTCGCCGTTTTTACGGTATTGAAATAGAATTTTACTTTTGGTTATATGACATTTAAACAGGACTATTAGTTGCAAATAAAGCAGAAATAATAATACACATGCCGGCAGAATAAAAGCGGGCGGAGTAGAATTGTAAACATGATTCATCCGGTTATGAGAAAATGTATAATGAAATTAAATTATAATTAAAAACCGAATCTGTCGCGGTATGTACATTTTCTACACATCTCCTCAACAGCCTTTCTCTCGGAGAATCCGCGGATAATACGGAGTGCGCGTTTAGAGTTTATTATATCAGAGAATGATGAATCAGTAATATTACCAAGCTTCATAATTCCCTTTCCGTCGAGGCAGCACGGGACAACAGTTCCGTCCACCAGTATTGCGGCCTGTCTCTTCAAACCATAACAGTAACCATTCGGGTTATTCTCCGGTGAATCAAGATCGGGCCAGAGGAACTCATTCCCCCTGTTTAAAAAAATCCTATCAAGAATTCTGATACCCTTACCCGATGGAACCATGTCGCTGACTTTACCATCAAGGTTAAACCTGTTCTCCATATGTTCATAAATGATTCTGTTTAACTCATTCTCCCTGTTTAAATTCCACAGTTTAAATTCAATAAACATTTTTGTTTTTTTTACGGCCTCAAGAGCAAAAGAAAAAATATCATCCAGATATTTTCCTATAATATCACGGTTACTCTCCCCCTCAAGACTATGAAGAGAAAAACTTATCTGCCGCAGAGCCGGTTTATCTAAAAGTTTTTCACCGGTTTCCCCTATCAGTGTACCGTTTGTTGCTATACTTACACGGAATCCTTTTTCATGGCTTATATCCAGAAATTTTTCAATCTGCGGATGCATGAGAGGTTCACCTTTCACATGAAAATAAATGTATTCGGAAGATTCCTTAATCTTATCGAGAATCTCAGTAAATAATTTTTCATCCATAAATTCAGGCTCCCTGCCTGAGGGCGGGCAGAAGCTGCACCTGAGATTACAGATATTTGTTATCTC
>DAONFJ010000002.1:0-84986 GCA_035403545.1 Spirochaetota bacterium | reverse complement strand
CCCTGCCTGAGGGCGGGCAGAAGCTGCACCTGAGATTACAGATATTTGTTATCTCTATATATATTCTTTTAAATTTTCTCATGCTGAAAATATTACCCTGCAAACCATCTGCTGTAAAGTGAGTTTTAATTTCAAATATTTATTTATAATGAAAGATGATTGAAATTAATTTCTGGAAGTCACAGCGCGTCACCCTTTGATAAACTGACTTGTACCCGCACCCCGCCCGCCAACCCCCTTGTATGTTGATTGATTCAGGCAGTAATTGACAGACAGGAGATTTGAGAAGCCGCCCGGGATGCGGGTAATGATTAGATGTGTTAACAGAGAAGAATGATTTAAAAAATCCTGACCCGGATTAGTACGTAAGAACATTAACGCTTGAAAGAATTTCTTCGGTTATACGTGCTGCGCCGACAATCATCGCACCTTCGATTAAATCATTTTCTGTGAGTTTGCGTTCTTCAAAACATGGCCCGCAGAGCATAAGTTTATTTCCGGCTTCAATATAATTTTCGATAAGCTGCTTCAGTGAAATTCCATCTTTAAAATGTACTTTTTCCGCATAGCCTTTAACTGCCAGCATTACACCATTCGCCTGCAGGACAATTACCGGAGTGACATCCATCGCCATAGCGCCATTTGCAAGCATAAAAGGGAGGGTTGCTTTCTCGGAATTATCATCTCCATAAGTAATGATAAAGGTAATTTTCTTTTCTGTGCTCATATTCAGACCTCAGTTATTTAATTTATTTACAATTCAGTAATATTCTAATTAACTAAAATACCTTGAATTGTCAAATATTATTTTTATAAATATAACATATAAGCTTTCAGATACTTTTCAAATATATAATAAGAAGGTATTGCAGAAGAGAGGGAGCTGAATCCGATAATTTTAACTAATTCCGGTAAATATATAACTAAAATTTTTAAAGAAGCAGGTCCAGAAATGCAGGAAGAAAACGGTAACGGTTCACAGAGAGGTACCTGTATATAAATAACGGAGATTCAGGTTTTCCGTTAATGCTGTATTCAACAAGACTGCACTCTCCACTCTCCCTGTCGCGGCTGAAACTTAAAACAAACACCGTCCCTTTTCTATTTATCCTTGCAGAAATTATATCACAGCCATCACACACTATCAGCTGCTGATGAGTCCACTTCACCTTCCCTCCGCTGCCGGAGAGGCTGCTTACAATCCGCCGCACAGGTATTTCGTTACCAAGGAGATCAACCCTGCTCCATTTAACCTTCTCCACAGGTGAACAGCCGGTGAAAAACAATGCTGCTGCTGCGATAATAATTATTAACTGCAAATTCGTGATTATTGTTTTCATAAGAACATGAACTGCAGATTTATGTTTTTTGTCAAAGTAAATATTGCATTAAAAATACTTATCTCTTTGTTTTTAAATTTGCATATGTGGTTGATGAATAAATTCTTCTTGCATATATAAAATATAAATTAAATAATCCTACTTTATGAAAAATAAACTGATTCCGGCAATAATTCTTTTTTTCTCTTTTACATTCTCCACTGCTGCATCAGATTCCTGTCTGGACAGGTGGGAGGAGTTTTCTCATTCGGCAGAAAAAAAAGAATTAACTGTATGGATGAAAGACACAGCCTCAAATATTCTCGCAAAAAATAAAATTACAAATAAACTTGAAGTAGCCCTCCCCGCGCAGCCTGACTGTACAGGTTTGTTTATAACTCTTATCAGAAAAGGAAAAGTACGCGGATGCTACGGAGCTTTCAGTCACAGATATAACTCTCCGTCTGAAATATTGCGGGATTATATAAAGGGTGCACTGTTTCTTGACCCGCGGCATGAGCCGCTTGAAAAATATGAGTTTGATGAAACAGAAATTGTTCTTACCGTCGCTTCAAACCCCGAACCTGTTGACGATATAAATAATGTTGACATTTCAAATTTCGGGCTGTTTATTGAATATGATGATTCTACAAAAACGGTAATTGTTCCTGCTGAATACAGGACAGCTTCAAGAGTAATTAAATTAACAGGTAACAGACCGTGCAGGTATTACAGGTTCCGGGCTGTTACGATAAAGTAGAAACCTGTTTATGTTAAAAACTTTAAATCACCCCGTTTCGTTTTGCTCAACATCCCCTGACGGACATGGAGGGGCTAATGCAGCGGTGACATGGACGTCAAGGAGCTGCCTTTGAGTAAAGGGGATTAAGTAATTCAAACAATTGATGCCCCCTTTATCAAAGGGGGTGGCCGACAGGCCGGGGGATTTCAAGTGTCTTATTACTGAAGGCTGGATTATTCAACCTGTAGTTTTCGATAGAATTTATTCATGGAGATTAAAATGAAACGTTTAAGATTGCTATTCTCAATCCTCATGCTTTTGGCCGGTCTTGTTCTCATAAGCAATGCGTCCCCTGATGTAATTACAAATGAAGAGGGAAACACTGTTTATACCGAAAAATCACCTCAGCTTGAAAAAACTTATATTGAAGGTACAATAACTGATTCCGCCACAGGGAAACCTGTTAAAGGAGCTGTAGTTGAGATTAAAAACTCAAGCCGGGGAGTCGGGTACTACAAAACTGAAACTGACCGGAGCGGCTACTACAAAATAAACGATTTCATTCCTTACATCCGCTACGACATAGAGATCACTGCACCGGGATACGTTTCATATACTGAAACCGCGAGTTTTACCAGTGTAAAAAATAATCTTAAACTTACGAAAGAATCAATCATCACCGGAACTGTTAAAGACAGCAGCGGAAACGCAATGTCCGATGTTGAGATCAAACTGAAAAGTTACAGTGAATATATAAGCATGGACCAGGTGAAACCTGCTTTCAGCAGAACAGACAGTAAAGGAAACTATAATATAGATAAACTTAAATCGGGATCATACCTTGTTACATTCAGCAAGGCGGGATATATCACCGAAAGTGCAAGCCTCAACCAGATCCGCGAAGGTGAATCTTTTAAACTCCAGATGGTGATGTACAGGCCTGCAGGTGTCTCGGGGAGTATAAAAATTCAGGGAATAGATTCTCCCGCAGCGAATATAAATGTAACTGCACAGGGAAGGTACACATATTCTAATGTAAGTTTCCACGATGGTTCATTTCTCCTTGAGGATGTTAAACCGGGAACTTACACTATCACGCTCTCCCACCAGGGATTTAATACAATTAAATCTGAAAACATAAAAGTTACTGAAGGGAAAGATGTAAAAAATATTAAGTTTGATATCGAGGCAAAAGCCCCCGAAATTAAAGTTCACTCATACAGGTATACTTTTACACCCGGCAATGAGATCGAGTTCAATCTGAGGACTCTGCGCCTTGATACTGTTCATGTTAAGATATACAAAGTTCCCATGCAGATATTTGTATCAGAAAAGAGAGACCCTGAGTCTATAGAACCTGCAGATTCGGGTTACAAAACCGTAACCGAATGGGATGAATCTGTAGCTAATTTCAATCCCTATGAGTGGATGTACTACTCTGTTAAAGTTAACAGGCCCCTCCCCGCCGGTGGTTACTGCATCGAAGTTAAAGGGAAAGGTGACGTTCTTTCGCGGCAGTTTTTTACAGTTACAAATCTCGGTGTAGTCCTAAAAAGATCACCGGAAAATGTTACAGCGTATGTCACAGATCTTGTGCTGAATAAGCCTCTTAAAAACGTTTCAGTGATCTTCTACAACGAACAGCTCAGAAAAAAAATAAATACGGGAGAAGATTCAGGTGATCAGCCTGAATCGCTTATGCTTGAAGAGTTGCCGGTAAAAGTTCTCGCGAAGGGAAAGACTGACAATAACGGTATATTTAAAGGGAAACTTTCATCAGCGAAAGATGTTCATATGCTCGCAGTGTCAGATGAAGGGAGTTACGCTATCTGCAGCGGCGGCGCGTCGAACTATTATGTATCTGAAAAAGACAAACTTTATATTTATACAGACAGGCCTGTTTACCGCGCAGGGGACAAACTCTTCTTTAAAATAATAGCTAAAAAGATGGAGGAGAAATTTCTGCCGATTAAAAATAAAACTCTCTATTACACAATTCAGACCGGAGGATCATCGAAAAAACTTTCATCCGGAACACTGACACTTGATGAATGGGGAACAGCGAACGGATCTGTGCAGATACCCGGGAATTCCGACCTTGGGTATTTTCGTATAAACGCGGGATTTTCAGAGAAAAACTTATACGGAAGCGGATCTTTTTTCATCGAGCAGTACAGAAAGCCTGAGTTCAAAATAGATATTATTCCATCAAAAGATTACTTTATAAACGGCGATTCAGCGGAATTTAAAGTTGAAGCAAAATATTTTTTCGGAGCTCCGCTTAACGGTGCCCTTGTAAAATATACTTTTTATGAAAGAAAGATTGAAGATATCGATCCGGCATACTCAGGTGACGGCGCTTACAGTTCAGGCGGCTCATACTCGAGGATTAAGCTTGAAGGTGAAAAATATGCAGACACGGGCGGTTCGGCTCTGCTTAAAGTGGCTTCAGGAAATTATCCGTATGACAGGGAGATTACTCTCGAGGCGACTGTTACCGACAAGTCCAACATTACAATAACCGCGAGTAAAACAGTAAAAATCGGCCGCGGTGAATACTTTATAAAACTGATCCCGGAAGAAAATTTCTTTAATGCAAAAGGCGATAAAAAAATTAAAGTGAAAACTGCTACTCATGCTGATAAGCCTGTCGCTGCGAATCTTGAAATTAATCTTTTCAGATATATATGGAAGCCTGTCGAACGGGTCTATATCCATGACAGCAGGCCTTTCTATACCAGAAAAATATCCACCGATAAAAACGGTTTTGCCGAGTTCTCTCTCCCTTCGGATTTCAGCGGAGACGGGGAGTATGACCTTATAGCACAGGGGCACGATTCGCGCGATAACCTTATAACCGGTTCAAAAATTCTATGGATATACAGTGATGCCGGTGGAGACATAGATTCCAAGTACAGAGAACTTGAAGTCTCCCTGAATAAAACCTCTATGGAGAAGAGCGGCGAAGTTACATGTCTTGTTAAAAGCAGGTTCACCGATTCATATGTACTGCTCTCACTTGAGGGGAGAGATGTTTACGAAACAAAAGTTATCAAAATGGATAGGCATGTTGTCCCTGTAACTTTTAAAATAGATTCAAAACTTGCCCCGAATATTTTTATCCGCGGAGCAATGCAGCGCGGAAGAGCGCTCTACACAACTGAAAGCGAAGTAACAATACCTGTAGATGACGTTAAAATCAATATAACACTTACCCCGGATAAGGATAAGTACGGCCCGGGGGAAACGGCAAAAATTAAAGTCAGAGCCGTTGACAGTACGGGAAAACCTGTCCCGGCAGACCTCTCTCTTGCGGCTGTTGATGAATCAATATTTTATATTAGGCCGGACTCCACTCCTGAAATTTCAGGTTTCTTTTATTCAAAAATTTCCAACTGGGTAATTACAACCTACTCATACCCGATTACTCTCCTTGCCGGTGCCGGCAAAGATGCGGGAGTCAAGGTCAGGGAAAATTTCCGCGACACGGCTTTCTGGGAGGCGAATATTAAAACTGATGCCAATGGTGAAGCGCTGGTATCAGTAACACTCCCGGACAACCTCACCACATGGAGGCTTACAGTACGCGGACACGACCTGAAAGGGCGCATGGGCGAGGTGAGAAAAAAATTCCTCTCTACGCAGGATATTATTGCGCGTATCGGTAAACCCAGATTCTTTATCGAAGGTGATAAAACCGGTTTAATCGGGATAGTAAATAACAATACAGAGTCGGGCATTGAGGAGATCTCTACAGAACTTAAAGCTGACAGCAAAGTTATTCAGCCCGACAAAGATTTTAAAGTAAGTCTTCCGGGATTCGGTTCAGCTGCCAAAAATTATACTATAACCGTTCCAGAAGGAAAAGATTCCCTTGCCCTTGAATTCAAATCTGTTACTCCGGGCAACAGGGGTGATTCTGTAAAACACACAGTTCCTGTAGAGAAGCGCGGGCTTAAATATTCTATCTCGGGCTCGGGAGATATGCAGGGCAGCAGAGAGATTATGCTTAAACCGGTTAAAGGTAATGATGATTTTGAATTTGTGCCGGAGGAAATCTTTCTCTCGGTAAATCCTTCACCTGTTACACAGATCATTAAGTCAGTTGAGTACCTGAACGAGTACCCTTACGGATGCCTTGAACAGACTATAAATAAATTCCTCCCGAATCTCGCCATGCTTAAACTGCTCAAAGGGAGCGGTTATTCAAAAGCGATTCCTGAAAAACTCAGGAACCAGGTGGAGAGTAATATCCCCGACGGAATTCAGCGTATAGTAAAAGCACAGAACTATGACGGCACCTGGGGCTGGTGGGAAGGTGACAGAGGCAACACATACACTACCGGGTTTGCGATGTACTCGCTGTTTCAGGCGAGAAACTACGGGTATCCGGTCAGTGACTACACATTCAGCCAGGGCCTCACAGCGATACAACGGATTTTTGAAGCACCTGAAAAAATGGATAACGATGAACTTTCGTATCTTGCATACATCTACTCGATGTTCGGGAAATGGAACCATCCGGCATTCAAGCGGATAGCTTTTTCTAAAGACCTGAATCCTTACCAGGCTGCAAACTTAATTAAAGCAGTAAATACATTTAAAGGGAAAGAAACTCTTCAGGAATACGAGTCAAATGAGATTGATGACGCGTTAAAATTACTCAGGAAAAAAATTAATGAATCGGCAAAACGGGATCCATCAGGAATATACTGGCCTGCAACTAAGGGACAGGCATGGAACTGGCCTGGCGGCAACACCGAGATAACCGCGCATGTACTATCTGCGCTTTTAATATCAGATAACAGTTCAGCAATGACATCACAGGCAGTTGCGTCCATATCAAAAAGGTTCAAGTCCGGGTCATGGGACTCAACCAAAGAGTCAGGGACAGTGATTCTTGCCTTATGCGATTATCTTACCGCTAAAGGCATTGATTTTAAAACTTCCGGTGACCTTGAATTTGCACTGAATAACGGAAAACTTGATAAAATATCATACACTCTCAACTCAGGCACCGAAGATTTGAGACGTACAATAAAACTTGATAATAAAATAAAAGCCGAAAACTACAGACTTACAGTTTCAGGCACAGACTCCGCTGATACAACCTGGTCGGCAACATTGCGCGGTACCCTTTACTTTAAGCCGAAAGGGCTCTTCTCGTTCATGAAGTCCGAGAAACGGGGCATTGCAGCTCTCTCTAACGGTGTTGCCGCAAGAAGGGAAATTTATTACCTCAACAGGGTTAAAGATTTGAAGATGCAGGAGTATCTTGTGCCACAGGAGGTTGACGAGAAAGGAAAGATCAATGTGGGAGATGAGCTTCTTGTACGTGTCAAATTCCGCGCCGATGACAGTTTTGGTTTTATGATACTGCAGGATTTTCTCCCGGCAGGATTTGAAGTGGTTAAAGAGAGCGCATACAACGAATTTCAGCCCTACTCCCATGTAGAAAGAAGAGATAACAGAATGGTATTCTTCTTCACGGGAATAGAAAAAGAAAGAGAGTATGAAGTTGCTTATGTAATACGTGCCGAGCTTCCCGGTTCATTTATAATGCGGCCTGCAAGAATTGAATGTATGTATGAAGAGACAATTCAGGGATGGACTCTCCCGACAATATTAGATGTCTACAGTGAAAAACAGAATTAACCGTGGAACAGTTCCGCGGCTGGTAATAACCATATTAATTTTTTCCGCTCTCATAATTGGAGTGAGAGCGGAAAAAATGCCTCAAAACGGCAGCGGCAAAGTCAAAATACTCATTCTCTCAAAACATATCCGCCTTCTTAAAGCGGGCAATATAGGCCATCTTCAGATATCATTGCCTGATACCGGAGAAATTTTAACAGGAAGAAAAAGAATTCCCTGTCGTGCTCTTACCATTCTTTACGAAAACAATTCTTTCGTTATAAAAACAGATAATGATATTTTAACAGGAACGGATTTAACTCTATACCCGAAGAACCGGGGTGATAATTTCTCCATGGAGTTAAATGGAGAAAAACGCCATTACCCTCTCCCCCTGTTCATAAAAATTACGGGAACAGATATTGAATTGTCGGTAGAGGAAACAGTAAATCAGTTCGCCATAGATTCAGCATGGGGTGAACTTGGCGATCTCTCTGAAAGAGACTCCGAAGCTTTATACGCGCTTGCTCACCTCATTAAGGCGAGATGCTCACTTCCATACCTTACGAATAAACATAAAGGATACCATTTCTGCGACCTTACATGCTGCCAGACGTATAGAGGGAAAAGCGGCAAAACATTTAATGACACAGTATCAATTAAAACTGATAATTTGAAAGGCGGGCTTTTCTTTCATTCATCAGGCGGAGGTATACTCTTCACTGAATCTATATTCAACGGCCAGGGAAGAATTACTGCAGCACCAAAAGATATTATTTATTCAGAGAATCTTACCCTTAGCCGGGAAAAACATCTTAACTGGTCAGCAGTCATAGAGGAGAATGAACTTGCCGGTATTTTGTACCCCGGCAAAAATATATTTTTAAAAAACATTACATTCGATAAAAACAAGGAAATAGTACTTCTTGAAACAGGTGCAGGAAAAGAAAACTTCTCTCCGGAAAGTTTCCGTTTAACAGTAAACAGGGTGAAGGGATGGAACTTTTTAAAAAGCAATAACTACTCCGTCGCAAGAGGTAACGGAGTTTACAGATTCACAGGATCAGGGCTTGGACATGGTGCAGGGATGAGTTTTGAAGGAGCAATACAGCTCGCGGGAAAAGGGTACTCCCGCTATGAAATACTTGAACATTACTATTCCGGACTGGAGTACAACATCCCGCAATCAGGTGTAAACCACCAGCTTCAGTACATCATTTTCGATTATGATTCAGGAGAAACAATTCAAAGCAGCGCCGGGATTTCATTCAGAAACAGAATTATCCCCTGCGGTTCAATTTTTAAACTCTTCATAGCTCTATATCTCGCGGAGGAAAGAAAAGATCTGTTCCATAATTATTCCTATACGTGCACTGACAGAGAGAAGGATAAATTTATACCGGATCACTGCTGGAATAAAGCAGGGCATGGGAAAATGAATATCAGCAGCGCGCTTTGCCATTCCTGCAATAAATACTTCGCTTCATTATATGATAAAATAGATGTTGCGGATTTTAAAAGATGGATCACTGATTTTACTGTTAGACAGGGAATTGAATTAACAATCCCGGGAATAAACAGCAGAAAAGATTTTTCAAATCTTCTCGCGGGAGTTAATTTTAACCTGACTGTAACCATTGAAGGAATTATAAAGTTAAACAGATATATTTATATGGAGAATAAAGTTCATCCATCAGAAGAATCAGAAATAATTTTCAGCGCGCTTCATAAAACATTTACCGAAGGAACAGCAAAAGAGATCAATGCCGGGAACATACACCCCGAAATCTCTTCACCTCACAAAATCAGCAGAGAGTTATTGTGGGGTAAAACCGGAACTGTTATTGCAGGCACAAACTCTCACTACAGCTACGGAATTTTTACGGGAGGTTTGGATTCCACAGGGATAGTCGCCATTCTCAGAAAAGGGACAGGAACAATGGCTGCGAGAGAATCAGAGAATATTCTTTTGAATTTGAAGTAATGGATTTAGCTGATTTCATCTTTCCCCTCTCCTGACATGAAGGAGTTGTTTAAAAATTTTTTACTGCTTTAAATAAAATAAATCTGATGCGAATTACTGCATGCTAAAAAATTCCCATTTACATTTTTTTTTGACAAATTTAAAAAAATATTATATATTTAGTATATGGTTAATTACTAAAATAATTTTCGTAACTTAAAAAATTTAAATAGACCTGATAATTATTATCATTAAAACAAAAACTCATAATAACCCTAACCAACAGGTGTTCAGGCGGATGAAATAGTTTTTTTTGAGACAATTATAAATAATAATATTTTATGGAGTACAATATGGAAAGTAAAAAAGTAAAAGCAACAAGTGTAACAGTTGTCCAGCAGATGACCCAGCAGGATGCAAACCTCGCAGGGAACGTCCACGGGGGCGTGATATTAAAACTTATAGATAACACGGCAGGTATTGTCGGTGTAAGGCATACAGGCGGAAATGTTGTTACAGCATCTATAGATAAAGTCGATTTTCATTCACCGGTATTTGTCGGAGATCTTCTCCGTGTAAGCGCAAGCGTCAATTATGTGGGAAAATCATCAATGGAAATCGGTGTAAGAGTTGAAGCTGAAAGTTTCCTGACCGGCGAAGTAAGACACACAGGTTCAGCTTACCTGACCTTTGTTGCGCTTGATGAACAATATAAGCCGAAAGTGATAAACCAGATAATTCTTGAAACAGATGATGAGAAAAGAAGAAACTGTGAAGCTATTGAAAGAAGAAGAGTGCGGCTTGAATCAGTCAATGAACGAAAAAATAAGTGCGGTATCTGAAATACCGATGATTGAATAAATATTTCTGTCTGACTTCGGTTGTGTGGTTAATAAACTTGTTGAACTGTTAACTAACTGCCTGCCGGATTCCGGTCAGTGTTAATTTTAGATGCCTGCCTGTATTGAGCCCTCCACAAAAAGAACCTTCTAAAGGCGGACAAAATGTTCGCCGCAGTCTCTTAAAAAAATTTTTAATATTTTATTGACTGAATATTCAATATAAATAAATAATTGTATATATGAAAAATTATGGTTTATTATGCTGTAATTGGTTTGATTAATTTATTTATATAATTTTATATATTTTGACCCGAATCTTTTATAGAATAATTTCAGGCTCCAGGCCGGTCTGATGCAGATGATAATCTATATTTTTTCAGCAAAAAAAATACAGAAGGGTTATTATGATTTCTATGAAAAACTTGCTGTCAAAAAAAAATTCTACTGATAAAATCGTAATAAAAGAAATAGCAGAAACTGCAAACCCCGAAATAGAAATAAAAGACCCGGTAATAAAAAATTATAAATTCAGTTCATCCGGAATTAATCCGCAAAGTATGAAAGTTTTATATACCCGGGATGTGCCGCCTGAATTTGTGACAGGTTTTATCTCCCCGCACCTTGATTTCCGTTCAGTATCTTCACAAATAAAAAATTCTCTTCCGGGTGTAAAAAACATTGTTCTCTGTACAACCGCCGGTGAACTGTCATGCGACAGCCAAACCGGGGTATCTGCATACCATGACACCGGTGATAAATGGGACGGGATTGTTCTGCAGAGCTTCAGCAAAGATATGATAGAGGATGCCGCCGTTAAAGTAATTCCGCTTTTCTCAGAGGATATAAGGTCAGGCAGGATTATAAGGACAATTCAGGACAGAATTGATCTTATAGGAAGTGAACTGAAAAAAATCGAGCTTCCATTCAGAATCCATTATGAAGATACAATAGCGTTTACCCTGATTGACGGACTTTCAAACAGTGAAAGTTTTTTTATGGAAGCTGTATATAACTCGGGCGTTTTCCCGTGCCTCTTTGCAGGCGGATCAGCGGGAGGGAAGCTTGATTTTAAAAATACATTTATTTACAGCGACGGAAAAATTTATGAAAACCATGCAGTAATTTCATTTATCAAGCTTAGGAAAGGAATTAAATTCGGTATACTCAAATCGCAGAATTTCGAAAAGACCGGGACTAAATTCATGATCCTGGATTCAGACACCGCGAAGAGATATGTAAAAACAGTATATAATCCTGCGACGCAGACTGTAACTAATTTTCTTGATGAGCTATGTACACATTTCGGATGCAGGCCTGAAAACCTCGAAGGAAAACTCAACGACTATTCTTTCGGTATAGAAATTGATGATGAGCTCTACGTAAGGTCTGTATCCGGTATCGATACGGCTGAAAAACAGATAAATTTTTATTGTGACGTTTCTAAAGGTGATGAACTTTACCTTATCAGAAAAACAGATTTCGTTGAGACAACACGGAAAGATTTTGATAAATTTATGGCAGACAAGAAAGGTTACGCGGAACCGGTCGGCGCTGTGCTTAATGACTGTATTCTCCGCAGGCTTAATAATGAAAAAAATTTAAGCAGGATTACTCATTTCGGAGGTATCCCGGCCGCGGGTTTTTCAACCTTTGGGGAACTGTTAGGTGTTAATATAAATCAGACATTAACGGCAATTTTTTTCTTCCGGGAACTGGAAGAGGGAAAATTCCGGGACTATTATGTCGATACATTTGTTCACCAGTATTCATGCTTTAAGGATTACTTTAACAGCAGGAAAATTAATCAGCTGGAGCAGATCAACTCAATAAGAAAAAACATGTTTGATACTGTAGACACAAGGATAGCTATGGTTAAGGAAAACGTTGATAATTTCGGAAACATAAGAGAATTTTCAGACAGGGTCCATAGAGATCTCACAACTGTCAACCAGCAGTTCATGGTTTTCCTGGAAGGAGTATCCGGCGCTTCGAAATCATACTCATCCCTTGCCGAAGGTGCTAAAGGTATGGAAACATCAGCCGGGGAGGTAAAATCCATCCTCGATGTAATATCGGAGCTGTCTGATCAGACCAATATGCTGGCGCTGAACGCCGCAATTGAAGCAGCAAGAGCGGGAGATCAGGGAAGAGGATTTGCGGTTGTTGCCGATGAAGTAAAAAAACTTGCCGACAGCACCCAGGCTCAGCTCAGGGAGAGCAATAATGTTATAACAGGAATAACCGGAGAGATTAAAAATATAAGCAAGGCGATTGCTTCACTTAATAACGGGATGCAGCAGGTTGTTAAAAACAGTTCATCAATTGATCAGGGAATTCAAAGCCTCCTGGAAAACTCAATCACCATACAAAATGACTCTGCTAAAATACTCGAACTTTTTAAAAGCCTCCTTGCCCTGATTGAAGATATGGACAGAATGAAGAGCCTTGAAAGTAAACTAATGGCTGTATAAACTTTCAGATAATGAAGGAGAGATTCATATCCTTTTTTCCAAATTTTCGGGAAGCTGCACCATAACAGCTTCCCCTTTTGCTGTTACAATACCATCGGCAATTACAGTTGCACTTAATACAACCTTGCGGTTTTTGATCTCCATCACTCTGGCCCGTATCTCGAGTTCTATACCTGCAGGTGTCGGCTTAATATAATCGACTTTAAGGGATGCTGTTACAAACCGTGACAGCGGCCTTTCACCCGGCATAAAACCATCTTCCCTGAGTCTTGCCGCTGCAGCTGTTCCGGCACAATGGCAGTCAATAAGTGATGCAATCAATCCGCCATAGATGTTACCGGGAAATCCTCCTGACTGGTAAAGTGCGGGAGTAAACCGGCAAAAACTTTCATCCCCATCCCAGTAGCTCTTAATATGCATTCCCTTTTCGTTCAGGCGCCCGCAGCCGTAGCAATGAGCATAATCATCAGGATAATAATCCTGGAAAGCTTTTGCGGTCATATCATTCCCCTCTCATAATCAGCAGGTTGCAGTTCATATATGACATCAGCAGATATTAAACATGTCAACAGCATAATTGACTATCTGTTATTATTATGCTACTATATAGTTATTAGAAATTAACTTAAGTCATTATTACGGTAATCTTTACGGATTAATATACTGATAAAGTTAATAGTTTTTCAGCAAAACTAATGGGGAAATTATGAAAAAAGAGTCTCTGCTTTTTTTTAACGAAACAGATCTGATACCGGAGCCCTCTTTCACAGATGAAGAAAGATCGATACTGAATCACATCAACCTTGATGTGGCAGGCAGCAAATCACTGGATGAAATACTCGACTTCATATTTGGAGAGATAAAAAAAATAATACCATGTGACAGGATCGATGTTGCCTTCATTGAAGAAGATAACCTGCGAATGGAAATTCAGTTTGTTAAGTCGGACTATGAACCTGTATATCTTAAAAAAGGATTCGCGTCGGATATAATAGGCGGTTCAATTCAAAAGGTTTTTCTATCCGGCATGCCCAGCGTAATCAATGACATGGAGCTTCATGCCCGTAGTAACCCCATGAGTGAATCTGCACGCATGCTTCTGAAAGAAGGAATCAAGTCATCCATGGTATGCCCTTTGAAATCTGAAGACCGGTATATAGGAATGTTCATGTGCCGGTCACGCAAACCGGACGCGTACGGCATTCACCAGATAAGCCTGCAGATGGCTTATGCCCACAGACTGGGCCAGGCGGTTGAAAAAGCCTACCGCATAGCAGAACTTTCCACTGCCATGTCTTCATATATGGAGATGCTCAGTTTCGTCAGCCATGAACTTAAAAATCCGCTCGCATCAATAGTTATGACCGCGAAGACCCTGGCCGGTGGATATTATGGAGAGATTGCCGGTAAACAGAAACAGGCGGCAGACAGGATAATCAGAAAAGCTGAATACCTGCTCAACCTTACTGCGGAATATCTGAGCCTGGCGTCTATTGAAACCGGAGAGTTTCAGGTCAGGCCCAGAGAAGTTGATTTTTTCAGAGATGTCGTTGCTCATTCTCTTGAAATTATAAATATGATGTTTCAGGAAAAACAGATTAAATTTGAGCAGAATGTATCTCCGGATCTTCCCGTAATAAAATGCGATCCCGAACTGCTGAAAATTGTTCTTACAAATTTTCTGAGCAATGCCGTAAAATACAGTAACCGGGGAGCGGTGATTAAACTTAATATAAATGCAGATGCCGGGAGAATTAAGGTATCTGTATGGAATGAAGGCCCCGGATTCCCCGAGAGTGAAAAAATACGGCTCTTCAAAAGGTTTTCTATACTGCAGACGCCTGAACTTTCTGAAAGAAAAGGGCATGGTGTGGGGCTTTACGTCACGTGGAAAATAATTCTCCTCCATGGCGGCCGCATATGGGCTGATTCAAAGCATGGAGAATGGGCTGAATTTACGTTTGAGATACCCCAGCTCATGGACCAGTGTATTCTTCACTGAATCAGGTTTAGCTTCTTCGGATTCTATATTTTCAAATTATATAAAGAATAAAAGGCTGTCATGAAATTCAGATTATTCTATTTTTGTCATTCCGGTTTTGCGCCTTCAATTCCTGCAAATACCGGAATGACAAAAAATATTTGTTTAACTATTCCTTCTTATCTGAAGCAGACAGACCCGTATTTCAGTTTCAGTAAGTGTAAGTATACTTCCCTTCAGTCGACAGATACTTGCCTATTACCATTCTCTGTACCTGAACTGTACCCTCGAATATCTGCATTATCTTTGCGTCTCTCATAAGCTTCTCCACGGGATACTCTTTCGAGTAACCATAACCGCCGTATATCTGAACCGCATCGATTGAATTTTTCATTGCCGCATCAGCGGAATACATCTTCGCGATATTTGACGCCATCTTAAACGGCAAACCGTTATCCTGAAGCCATGCTGCTTTCAGGTATAAGAGCCTCGATGCTTCTGTCGTTGCAGCCATATCGGCAAGCATAAACTGAATCGCCTGGAATGAGGCTATCGGTTTACCAAACTGTTTCCTGTCATTTGCGTATTCTATCGAGAAATTCAGCGCTGCAGTAGATATCCCTGTTGCCATTGCTGCAACTGCAGTCCTGGAATAATCGAGAGTTTCCATAAGAACAGGCGCGCCTTTGCCCTCTCCGCCTATGCACATCCATCCGGGTACTCTTACATCCTCAAAAATCACTTCTGATGTACTTGATATCCTTATGCCAAGTTTATCCTCTTTGTTGCCGATCTTAACTCCCGGGAAATCTCTATCAACCATGAAACAGCAGATTCCCTTATTTCCCAGAGAACGGTCCATTGTAGCAAAGACTGTAAACTGTTTCGCAAAAGGGCCGTTGGTAATAAACTGTTTAACACCGTTTAATATCCAGTCATTTCCATCCTTCGTACACTTCATAGACATACCCAGTGCATCCGATCCTGCATTCGGCTCTGTAAGACAAAACGCGCACATTGCTCCCTCAAGCATTCTTCCAAACCACCACTTCTTCTGCTCATCATTGGCCGCAACCATAACAGGGTCAGTAGCAAGCAGTGATGAAGCAACAATTGTAGTTGCAAGGCCTGCATCTCTCTGCGCTATTTCGTCCGCGACAATGTATCTTGTCACATTATCAAGCTCCATCCCGCCATACTCTGACGGAACACCGATATTTGTAAGTCCGAGTTCATACATCTTGTCAAGTACATCCATGGGAGTATGCTCATTCTTGTCCCACTCTCCGGCAAATGGCTTGATTTCATTATCAGCAAAATCCGCCGTCATCTGCCTGATCATCTCCTGTTCTTCAGTAAGCCTGAAGCCGACGCTCCCTGCCCTGCTTTCTGTCGTTCCCATACTGTTCATCCTATCCCCCCGATTTTTACCTGTCTTTCCGGACAGGTGTTTCAAAACGATATTCCAGGCGGTTTTTAGTTTTCACCGGCTTATTACAAACTGCAGCCGGGTTTAAAACTGATCTGAAGTAACAGAATATAACCTGTTATTACATGAAACCGCTGAATGTTTGACGTAATATATATAAAAACAGGGTAAATTCAAGTATCAAAACGACCTCACAGTCGGGAATAACTACAAAAACTACTACAAAAAAATAGTACATTCTACCACAGAAAACTACATAATAAGCCTATTGCATTTGTTCTTAAAATTGTATAATAGTATGTTAATCTTACTATTTTAAATTCCCGTTAATAATCAGATTAAGTTGTTTCACAAATAAATTCTCTGTAATGCCGGCTTTAGTGACTTCTCATAAACATAGAGAAATATCTTTGGGGTAAAACCGGGATTGCAGATTCGGTATTATATATTTATTTGAATCACCATTTAAATCTGAAATTATTTACAGGGATTAAACTAAATTTTAATTCAACGGAATTATCAGGAGGAAACAATGTTTGAATTATCAGAAGAGCAATTGATGGTGCGTGATATGTGCCGTGGTTTCGCGGAAAAAGAACTCAGAGAACAGGCTGTTGAGATAGACAAAACCCATAAATTCCCTCTTGAGACAACAAGAAAACTTGGAGAGCTAGGTATAATGGGAGTTGTTTACCCGGAGCAATATAATGGCGCGGGCATGGATTATGTTTCATATGCCATTGCTGTTGAAGAAATTTCCAGAGTCTGCGCTTCATCCGGAGTTATAGTGTCAGCTCACAACTCTCTATGCCTCTCCCCTATCTATTATTTTGGAACAGAAGAGCAGAAAAAAAAGTATCTCCCCAAGCTCTGTACAGGTGAACATATCGGGGCATTTGCAATTACGGAACCGAGTGCGGGATCAGACTCCGGCGGTACAAAAACAATGGCGGTTAAAACCGGAAATGACTATACTCTCAACGGCACAAAAAATTTCATCACAAACGGAGGGTATGCGGATGTGCATGTAACTCTGGCAGTTACCGATAAAGATGCATTGAAAAATAAAAATACATCTTTTTTCATAATAGAAAAAGGCGATCCCGGTTTTACCGTAGGAAAAGTTGAAGATAAACTTGGCATATGCGCGTCCTCAACAACAGAAATGGTATATCAGGACTGTAAAATACCCGAAGGAAGAATGCTCGGAGAACCGGGTGAAGGATTTAAAATTGCCATGCACACACTTGACGGAGGACGGGTCGGTATAGCTGCCCAGGCGCTTGGTATAGCTCAGGCTGCTCTTGAAGAAGCGGCAAAGTATGCGAATATAAGGGAACAGTTCGGAGCGGCTATAGGCAAGCTTCAGGCGATTCAGTGGATGATCGCGGATATGGCAACTGAAATTGAAGCATCAAGGCTTCTCGTTTATAAGGCTGCCGATATTCTCTCAAAAAATGGGAAAAACCGGCGCCCTGCGGGTAAATACGCGGCTATGGCTAAACTATATGCATCTGAATGTGCACATAGATGCGCACACAAATGTATTCAGATCCATGGCGGGTACGGATATGTAAAAGAGTATATCGCGGAAAGGCTTTACAGAGATGCAAGGATAACTGAAATTTATGAAGGTACTTCAGAAATTCAGAGACTGGTAATTGCGTTAAATGTACTTGCAGAATTTACTGAATAGGTTTAGAATGATAAAAAACTCTGTTCTGAAGTTGAGGACAGGGAGAGTTCACAAATAATTTTTCCGGAGGAAACTTAATGAAAGAAGTAGTAATAGTAAGCGGTGCCAGAACCTCAATCGGTTCTTTCGGTGGTTCTTTAAAAGATGTATCAGCGATTGAAATGGGTTCTCTTGTTATGAGAGAAGTATTCAAAAAAATAAATTTAAAACCAGTACCAGGAAAAGAACAGAATGAATTTGCACCTGATAAACTAAAAGGGAAAGGGCAGATCAATATTGAAAAAGAGGGATATAAATACGACCCGGGCGCGAAAGAAATTACGGTAGATGAAACTGTAATGGGATGCGTTCTGCAGGCTGCACAGGGGCAGAATCCCGGAAGGCAGGCTCATATTTATGCGGGAATTCCTAAAGAGGCTGCCGGTTGTACAATAAATAAAGTCTGCGGTTCAGGGCTTAAAGCAATAGCAATGGCAGCTCAGGCAATCATGACCGGACAGTCAGATGTCGTTGTAGCCGGCGGGATGGAGAGCATGAGCAATACTCCACTTGCACTGAAAAAAGCAAGATGGGGACATAGGATGGAACTCACAGGCGTGGGTGATATTCATGACCTTATGGTATATGACGGTTTGTATGAAATATTCAACGGATACCATATGGGTATTACAGCGGAAAATATAGCTGAACTCTATGGCATAAGCAGAATGGAACAGGATAAACTTGGGCTGCAGAGCCATCAGAGAGCGTTGAAAGCAATTAAAGACGGACTGTTTAAAGATGAAATTGTTCCGGTGATAATACCTTCCAGAAAAGGTGATATAATAGTTGATACTGACGAAAGGCCTATGGACACTACTCTTGAAAAAATGGGCCAGATGAAGCCGGCATTCAAAAAAGACGGAACCGTAACTGCGGCTAATGCATCAGGCATAAATGACGGTGCTGCTGCTGTGCTTATGATGAGCGCAGAAAAAGCGAAAGAGCTCGGCCTGGAAGTTATAGTAAAAATTAAGTCTTTCGCGACAGGCGGAGTAGATCCCGCATACATGGGACTTGGTCCTGTCCCTGCTGTAAGAAGAGCACTTAAACTTGCAGGTATGACAATAAAGGATCTGGACATGGTTGAAGTAAATGAAGCATTCGCTTCCCAGGCAATAGGATGCTTCAGAGAACTCGGCCTGGATAATGAATTTCCAAATCAGCTTGGAAGCGGGATATCACTTGGGCATCCGATCGGCTGTACAGGGGCCAGAATGGCTGTCACCACAATGTATCAGATGAAAAGAAAAAATTTCTCAACCGGTATAGTTACCATGTGTATCGGCGGCGGTATGGGAATGGCGATGGTTTTCGAAAGATAGATTTTGATGCCGGCACGGTGAAACTCACTGTGCCGGCCCCAACCCCCCGAAGCGGGCTTAATTCAATTAGCAATTAAATCCTTTTTTTATAGTAAATGAATTAAAAGTCCCCTTCCGGGGGTTTAGGGGGCTCTCATATTTAACAAGGAGCTGTTTATGACAAAAATAACTGAAATGAGTTATAGTAACCTTAAATTCATCAAAGAAGGCCATATCGGAATACTAACCCTCTCCAGGCCCAAGGCTCTCAACGCTCTGAACACTGAACTTCTTCTTGAACTGAGCGACGCAACAGAAAAAATTTCCGGTGATGAAAGTATTCATGTACTTATAATTACAGGTGAAGGCAAAGCTTTTGTTGCCGGAGCTGATATTACCGAAATGAAAAACTTCGACAGCATCAGCGGCCTTAAATATGGCGAACTGGGAGCTACAGTCTTCAGAAATATTCAGAAGCTTAAGATTCCTACAATCGCTGCTGTAAACGGTTTTGCACTCGGCGGCGGGTGTGAACTTGCGATGTGCTGCGACATAAGGATTGCTTCTGAAAACGCAAAATTCGGTCAGCCGGAAGTCGGTCTTGGCATAACACCCGGTTTTTCAGGATGCGTCCGGCTGTCAAGATTAGCCGGAGTTGCAAAAGCAAGAGAACTTATTTATACAGCGGATATTATTCCTGCATCAGAAGCGGAAAAAATCGGTCTTGTCAATAAAGTTGTTCCTGCCGAACAGCTTATGGCTTCATCTATGGAGATGGCTCAAAAAATTGTGTCAAAGGCACAGTTAGCAGTCCGGTATTCGAAGATGGCAATAAACAGAGGATTTGAAACCGATATAGAAACAGCGATTGCTTTTGAAAATCAGGTATTCGCTCTATGCTTTTCCACGGAAGATCAGAAAGAAGGTATGGCTGCGTTTGTTGATAAGAGATCGCCGGAGTTTAAGGTTAAATAAATCTAAAACTGCACTCAGTGCATCACTGACGCCTGCACACCCTCTCCCTGCTTACAGCCGGGAGAGGGTTTTTATAATATAAAAATTTTTATTAAAAGTATTCTCCCCTTCTCCCGCTTTTCGGGAGAAGGGGCCGGAGGATGAGGGCATTAAGTAAAATTTCGGAGATAGTTAACCTGTTTTATGAATGCAACACCCTGGCAAGATGCTTCCCTCAGATTTTCCTTATAAGATCACTGCTGATATCTTTAACTTTCTTACATCCTGTAAGAATCATAGTCTTTCTAAATTCATCCTTAAGTTTATCAAGATAGAATGATGTTCCCTCTACACCCATTCCGACCGCCGCAATAGCAACCGGTCTGCCGATAAGAACAAAATCAGCTCCAAGCGCCAGCGCCTTCAGAATGTCCACTCCGTCACGGAATCCTCCGTCTATCATGATTGTAATTGATTTGCCTACAGCAGCAACTATTTCTTCGAGAACATCCATAGATCCCGGCATCTGGTCAAGCACTCTACCGCCGTGATTTGAAACTATTATCGCATCTGCACCGGCCTTGCATGCCATCTCTGCGTCCCTTGGATTCATTATGCCTTTGAGTATAAAAGGAAGATTTGTTGCTGACTTAATCTCACGGAGTTCACTTACACTCTTTGGCGCGACTTCCTGATTCCTCATTGCCATAGTTTTAAATACAATTGCGTCGATATCAATTCCCACGGCAATTGCTCCTGCCTTTTCCGCAGCCTTGATTCTCTTTATTATCTCTTTATTATCTTTTCTCGGTTTGAAAATCGGTATACCCCAGCCGTTCTCCTCTTTAATTGCTTCAAGTCCGATTTTATATTTATCAGGAGTCGCCCCGTCACCCACAAATGCTATAGTTCCCGAATTTTTGCATCCCCTGACAACTGCTATGTTGTAATCGAGTTCCTCAATCGCACCGCTCATGTTTGTAACAGAGCCTGTTATCGGCGCAGCCATCACAGGAAAAGATATCTTATTACCGAAAATCTCAGATGATGTATCAGGTACAATATCATCATGGATGAGAGTAGTTATAACCTTGAATTTCTTCAGTGCATCGGCGTTTCTTCTGAAAGACTCGCCGCTCCCTGTTCCGCCCATTCCGGGAACTCCGGAGGCGCATTCATAACCGTCACAGTTCTTGCATACATAACATATTTTCTTAAACTTCTCTCTTGCTGAAGCGTTTATCGCTTTCATCGAAATTTCGGTATCATCAGATGTTTCGATTTTAAACAATTCCATGCACTGCTTTACCGCTGCTTCAGCCTGCTGAAGAGTATCAGCTACCGCGATAATGTTCCCTGATTTTTCGACGTTTGATGTAGGTTTAACAACAGTATCTCCCTCTTTAATATTAAGGAATATCTCTTCAATGCCGGGAACCTTGAGAGCCTCTTCGAGGCCGGATATTTTTTTCACGACACCCGGTTTGCAGATAATTGCTCTCTCTATTGCAACCCTGTTGAACACCGGTTCAAGATTACCCGGCTCCTGTCCGAGAGATACTTCAATCATCGCTTTCATCAGATCAACTCCCGAGGAAAGAGGATAAGTATATGCGGACATAAATCCGCCTGAAAGCCTTGCAGCAATCTCTCCTATCATTGCCCCGCTTTTTGTTACTTTAATGTCACCCTTGGCAGCGCCGGTTGTAAGACCGAGTGCTTTAACTCCACGCCTCATAACATCACAGGCATCCTCAAGCATTTCAATCTTCAGATGTGACGGCATTGTATGCCCTGTTTCAACAAAATTCGGAGGGTATTCTATAATACGGTCCGCTACACCGGTAATAGTAATCTCTTCATTAAAAATTATCGCATCTATTGATAACTCAGGGCCGTCCATAAACTGCTCAATAATAAGTTCACCGCTTGGTGACGCGCTTTTGGCAAATTTAAACGCATCGGCAACCTGGTTAGCGTTATCGATTCTCATAACCCCTCTTGCTCCCATATTATCTGAGGGCTTCATAACCACAGGGAATCCCAGTATTTTACATCCTTTTTTAGCATCTGAAAGAGTCCATACGGGGAGAAATGCCGGAGATGGTATATTATGTTCTTTAAATCTCATTCTCATTTTAAGTTTGTTTGTCGCAGCTTCGGCATCATCAAATTTAATACCGGGCAGATTAAGAGCATTCGCCACTGCAGCAACAGTCATAGATGCATCGGTCCCCACAGTCAACACACCGCTGATAGGTGTAATTTCATTCTGTCTTTTCGCGACCCGCACAGATCCCTGTACATCACGTGTACTCATAACGATAGGAATATCTGCATCTTTCATGCCAATAGCATCTGGATTATAATCAGTAACTATTACCTGATAACCCATCTTCTTCGCGGTTGTAATAACAGGAGCCTGAAGCAGTCCGCCGCCAATTATCATTATTGTTTTTTTCACAGGTTTTCTCCGGATGTTTTATGTCACATTATTATACAATGAGACATAAATACAGTCAATAAAAATCTTTACATTTTTTACAAAATGCAAACAGTGAAAATCCAGCAGGGAAATTTATATCAAAATATTCAAATCTGAAAATGTGTTGAAAATAACTGTTAACTGCCGTACTATGACTATTCATACTCGATTTAATTTTACCTGGAACGATATCCGGAGGATTTATGAACAGGAACCTCACTCTTGAGGCAACCAGGCTTACTGAGCTTTCAGCGCTTTACGCAAGCAGACATATGGGTAAAGGAGATGACGATCTGTGTTACCGCGCTTCTGATGAAGCTATGTGGAAACTTCTGGAAACGATGGATATTGACGGTGAAATAGCAATCGGTGCAGCAAATAAGGATTTGTACCTTTATGACGGCAGAAAAGTCGGTAACGGGGACGGAATGACGGTTGATATAGCAGCCAAACCTCTCGAAGGTAAAAGGACATGCGCGACCGGAGGTCACAACGCTATTGCTGTCATCGCATTCGGAGGAAAAAATGCATTTATGAAAATGCCCCCCTCCCTGATGACTAAAATTGCCGTAGGCCCTGATGCAAAAGGCGTAATAGATATTAATCAGCCTCCGGACATTAATATTAAAAGAGTTGCGCGGGCCAAGAGAAAATACATTGAAGACATGACAATCTGTGTTCTTGACAGGGATATGAATAACCAGATGGTTGAGGAAATCCGGAAATGCGGTGCGAGAATAAAGTTTATAACAGACGGTGATATTTCAGGAGTGATCTCGACAGCAATTGAAAATGCATCAATAGATATATTTATGGGCATTGGGGGCGCGAAGGAGGCTGTTATTTCCGCAGCAGGATTAAAATGCCTCGGCGGAGATATGCAGGCAAAAATGTATTACAATGATTACTTTGAAAAAGCAGTGGCTGAAAATCTCGGCAGGGGAAACGCAGACAAAATATATAAAATAAAAGATCTGGTTAAAACGGATGATATTCTTATATCTATAACAGGAGTAACTGACGGAGTACTGCTCCCCGGTGTGCAGTACATTTCAGGAGGGGCAAAAACAAACTCTCTGGTAATTAGACAGCAGACTCATACTATCCGGTTTATTAACGCAATCCATCAGTTTGACTATAAACCGATATTCTGAGAAAGAGGAACAGAAACATTTGAAAGAACATGCCCTGATTGATATTTCAGTTTTTTTTAAAATTACTGAGGAGATTGTTCCAAGAAAAGGGCTGGAGGAACTTTATATTTCTATCGTAGAAATATCAAAAGAGATTCTTCAAGCTGAAGCGGCATCACTCCTTCTTTATCAGCAGACTGAGAACCTCCTCTACTTCAAATCCACAACTGACGAAGGGATGAAAAAAATGCTGGGAATCAGCATACCGGAAAACTCAGGTTTTGCCTGGAATGTATTCAATAATAAAAAATCTATAATTGTAAATGATGTTAACACGGATGAACGTTTTTACAACGGTATAGACCTTGATACCGGTTTTGTTACAAAAAATATCCTATGCACTCCGATGATGGCAAGGGATGAATTTGTCGGAGTCCTGGAGATAGTAAATAAATCAGGCAGGGATCATTTCTCAACTCTCGACCTGAAACTGCTCGAAGTAATTGCCACAATATCTGCATCATCGATTACGAACCGGCTTTTATATGAAGACCTGAAAAAAAGAGTCGAGGAACTTAACGCTCTCTATGAACTGTCACGATCCGTTGCACTGGTTGATAATGAAAAAGATTTTTTCATGAATGTAGTCCGAACCCTTGCGGAATCTCTCAATGTAGAAAGAGCCTCGCTTATACTTTTTGTCCCCGATAGAAAGCGGCTTGAAATCATTGCGGCTTATGGTTCAAGCGTTCCGGCTGGAGCTGTAATCCCCGATGATTCTATAGCAGCACACGTGTTTAAAACCGGAAAAATGATAAATGTAAGCAACGTAAAAAATGATCTCCCCGAATACTGTAAAAAAAATAAAGAATATAAAACAAACGCATTTGTATCTGTTCCTCTCTATTACAATAACCGGATTGCCGGAGTTCTGAATCTTACAGATAAAAAGAACAGAAGGTTATTCGATGATTTTGAACTGAATGTTCTCTCAGCATTAATAAGCCATATGACAGGAGTTTACAGGACCTTCGCGGACAGGCGGCAGGAGGAAAAACGTAAAAAACTTAAACAGGAACTTGATATCGCCGCTGATATTCAGAGAAAAAACCTGGTTAAAATACCATCCGGCTTCAATGGAATTACTGTATCAGTTTTGTACGAACCGGCGAAACATGTAGGCGGAGATTTTTTTGACTTCTACGAAGTAGATGATTACAATTGCGGTATAATGATTGCGGATGTTTCGGGGAAGGGAATACCTGCTGCTCTCTTTACCGGAACAGTTAAAAACATACTGAAATTCGGATCAAAAAACAACCATAGGCCAGCAGGGCTTTTCCAGATTTCAAACACCGCAATTTTTCAGGAAAGTGAATACGGCATGTTCGTAACCGTATTCTACGTTCTGGTGGATACAGTATCAAACATAATTACGTTCAGTTCAGCCGGGCATAATGATCAGATACTGATCCGCAGAAAAAATCTGGAAGTCGTAAAACTTCAGGCAAAGGGAAAACCTTTCGGAATAATTACTCCCGCTAATTATGCAGAAAAAACAATTATTTACGAAAAAGGAGATGTTCTTTTCCTTTTTACGGACGGCCTGGTTGAATCTCTCGGAGGAGAAACACTCGATATCGATATCGGATTTTCAGCACTGTCTGAAATTATTATCAGCAATATTGATAAAACTCCGGAGGAAATGCTTAATATCATGAGAAATAAAATCAGGGAATTATATCCTGACCAGGACCTTCTCGATGATTTGACCGTATTAATAATATCACTATAATTTTAAAGGAATCAGATGAAAAAATCAAAATACATATTCCTCTTTGCCGGCGGCGCGCTTCTCTTCGTGCTGTTTAGATCCTTCGGCGTTGAATCAACAATCGAGCAGATATCAAGGATAGGGTGGCCGGGATTTATTATAATATGTTCGATTTATATTTTTACAAATATATTTCTCGCCTACGGCTGGCGTGTTCTTATTAACTACCCGGTAAAAAAATCTCATTTTTATAAATTTTTTCTGGCACGGGTGGCCGGTGATGCCACGTCATCTATAAACGCTCTCGGGTCTGCCGCAGGTGAACCTCTTAAAGCGATGTATGTAAAAGATATTCTGCCGATGAACATAGGGCTTGCAACAGTAGTTCTCGACAGGCTGATACATATTGTTTCAAGTGTACTCATGGTTCTTACAGGACTCTTTGCCGGCCTCTTCGTATTCAAATCTCATCTTATGCAGAACGTTGCGCTGTTCATCTCTCTCTTTTTATTTTTTATTCTCATTCTCTATCTGTCATTCCGGTTCGTGAAAAAACATAGTGATGATATTCTGCTTAACATCATCAGAAAATTGCCCGGAAAAATAAGTAATAAAATACTTACAGAAAAAAATATGGAAAAAATCAGCCTTGTCGACGATGAGATAAAATACATTTTCAGCAGCAGAAATAATTTAAAACATTTTTACATTTCACTCGCCATGCACTACTTCGGTTCAATTATTTCATGTTCGCTTGAGATATATCTTATTGTCAATTATATAAGCCCCGCTGCAGGGATTTCACTTACAGAGGGACTCTTTATTTATGTATTCGGATTCATAGCCACAAGCGCTCTCTTTTTCGTTCCCGCTAACGTAGGTACAAGCGAAGGATCATATTCTATTGCGCTCTCTATACTCGGGCATGATCCTATAATCGGTCTTTCTGTCGGGATCATACGAAGATTCAGAACATTTGTCTGGTCAGGGATCGGAGCTATCCTTCTTTTCTATGCAGGGTTAATTAAGAAAGACAAAGTTCTTCCCGATAATAAACAGTAGAAAACCGTGCACAGGAAATTATATGAAACAAATAATAATATTCATTGCAATTATTATTACTGCGTTTACGCTCACAGTATGCAGAAAATCGATGAACAGAGATACCATATCAGCAGAAACCAACGGAAGTTCATCCAGTATTGCGGCAGACGTGATATTGCCAGGAAACAATGTTAATGAAAGCGGAATTACAGACATTTCAAACCATACAGGACTGTTCGATGTATCAATGTCGGGTTATAAAGGTGAACTTTTTCTCGGAATTGCCGACGGAAAATTTTATGGTACAATAAAATTTTTTAACTGGGGAAATGGTGTTCCCCAGCCGCTTAATGATCTGAAGGTTACTGAAGATAAAATTTATTTTAAAAGAATAATTAAAACAAAAGAAGATCTCATCAGGTATGGCGGAACAGCTTATTTTGAACAGGATTTTTACGGAATATTTACCTTAGATAAAAAAACTATAAAAGGTTATTACAGATACATCGGGACCCAGGATAACTGGGAAGCTTTAAAAAAATAGTTCCGGATTAAAACTGAAAATTACGATGGCAGATAAAAAGACAGCAGTAATCGGAGGCGGCGCATCAGGATTAATTGCAGCATATTTCGCTTCTGAAAACTGCGATGTAACTCTCTTCGAAAAACAGAAAAAAATCGGCCGTAAAATACTTGTTACGGGAAACGGCCGGTGTAATATTACCAACAGAAATATAAACCTCAGCAGATACCATGGCCACAATCCTGAATTTACTGACCGCATATTATCTGCATTCGGCCTTGCAGAAACAGAAAAATTTTTTAACTCAATAGGTATACCGCTAATTGAAGAAGATGACGGAAAACTCTTCCCGGCGTCACTTCAAGCTTCAATAGTCCCCAAAGTATTTGAATATGAACTTGTTAAGCGGGGCGTGGATATACGTATTCACAGAAAGATTGACAAAATAATTCCGGAAAAAAATAAATTCAGGCTTATTACTGCGGGTATGGAGGAGGAAATTTTTGATTCAGTCATTCTTGCATGCGGCAGCTCTGCTTTCCCGGCAGCCGGAGCTTCAAATTCCGGATATGAACTTGCAAAAAGTCTTGGCCATAAAGTTTATGAACCTTTCCCTGTAATACTTCCTATTAACATCCCGCTTAAAGCCCTTCACACTCTTCAGGGAATTAAATGGGACTGTGGAGTTAAAGTTTTATATAAAGAAAAATGTACCGCGGAATCATGCGATGAATTACTTTTTACGGCATACGGAATTTCAGGGCCGGCTTCACTCAAAGTTTCAAGAAGCGTTAATGAGCTTGTTCTTACGGGAAAAATTCCCGATGTATCTATCGACTTTTTCCCGTCAATGTGCCTGCACGAACTTGAACAGACTTTAGATATTCTTTTTACAGATAAAAGCAAAAAATTATCTTTTGCGCTGCTTGGAATTCTGAAGGAAAGGATGCCGGAAGTTATACTTTCAATATCAGGTATAGATCATGAAAAAAGATGCGGATCTCTCTCCATCAGCGAGATAAAAAAAATTCTCTCATCTTTAAAAGATTTCCGTATTACACCGGGAAAAACAAGAGGTTTCGATGAAGCTGTTGCGGCCGCAGGCGGAGTATCTGTAAACGAAATCGATCCCTCAACAATGGAATCTAAAATTGTCAAAAACCTTTTTATTACAGGAGAACTCCTGGATATAGATGGAGACAGCGGCGGATTTAACCTTCAGTTTGCCTGGAGTACCGGAGCAGTAGCCGGAATGGCTCAAAGGCAAAGAGCATAAGCCGTGAAGATAGAGTTTGCTTTATGAAATATATTGTCAGCGCATGTCTCGCAGGTGAGAGATGCAGATATGACGGCAATTCAAATACTAATGATACCATCAAGGTTATGGTTGAAAATAATTTAGCTATACCGGTCTGTCCTGAAGTACTTGGAGGCCTCCCTGTCCCGCGCGTAAGATGTGAACTGCGTAAAAATAATAACGGATGTCCCGAAATAAAAGGAAAGGATGGCAACGACTATACTGAACCTTTTACTCGCGGAGCATTGTTATCGCTCGAAACTGCAAAAAAAAACGGGATCACTCAGGCAATTCTTAAATCAAAAAGTCCATCCTGCGGATTCGGATTTATTTACGACGGAACTTTTTCAGGGAAGCTCATTGAAGGTAACGGTATTACTGCAGACCTTTTTATAAAATCGGGAATTAAAATTTTTACAGAGCAGGAATTTGAAAAACTGCAATCTGCTGTTAAAACAACATCATAAATCCTTCAAGCGTTGTAATATGTGTACATGACGAATTTAATCTTTCTTCTGATTCAAATACAGCAGTAATTGTATAGGAAATAAACTTCCCCCCTGAACTCTCTTTAGCAGTTACACTCACACTATCAGCATGTTCGTGAATAATATTTTTTATAGTATCCATCGTATATGGCATATTTCTGAATACCGCTTTGTAAACAATCTCGGCAGGGTATAGAATTTCTTTTTTTGTTACACCGCTCTCTATCATCTTTTTCTCTTAAAATTTTTCTGTATAACATATCTCCCGCACTCCCGAGGGGGCAAGGATCAGCTCTGTTCCCCCGGGGATGCGGGGGCTTATTTATACTACATATATTGTTTATTGTTATCCATTAAATATTTAAACATTAATAAATTTTTTAGGAACCCTGGGTGCGATTGACGAGACCACTTCGTAATTTATTGTTCCTGTTTTTTCTGCAATTTCATCGGCGGATATTGTATTTGCGCCCTGGCTCCCCATTATTACAACTTCATCATTTAGTGTAACTCCATCAATAAATGTTACATCAATCATTGTAAGATCCATGCAGACCCTTCCCATAATCGGAGCTCTCTTACCGCGGACAAGCATCTCACCCTTTGAAGACAATAATCTGCTTAAGCCGTCAGCATATCCTGCCGGAACTGTTGCTATTACCGTATCCCTGTCTGTTGTAAAAGTGCTGCCGTAGCTTACTTTAAATCCAGGGCCTACTTTTTTAATATGAATTATTTTTGATTTTAACGACATTACCGGCTTAAGATCGATTCTGCTTTTGTCAACCTCGCCGGAAGGATACAGGCCGTACATTATTATTCCCGGCCTTACCATGTCAAAATGCGATTCCGGTATTTCCATTATTGCTGCGCTGTTAGCCATATGAAAAAGTATTTTCTGAGGCAGTATATTCTCCAGTTCTCTCTTTAACTTCAGAAAAAGGTCAAGTTGATGGTTAGCATGAGTTTTATCTTTTGTGTCAGCATTCGCGAAGTGTGAATAAACACCTTCAATTTCAATAAACGGAAGTTCCGAAATTTTTTTTATCTCACCGGCAAGTGGATAGTATTCCTGGTCTGACGTAAGCCCATCAGCGATAAAACCGAGCCGTCCCATACCTGTATCTATTTTTATATGAACTTTTAATTTAGTTCTATTCTGTGATGCTTTATTCGAAAATCTTTCCGCTTCATCAAAAGTACTTATGGTAGGACGGACATTCAGTTCAATATACCTCGCCGTATTTTCAGAAACGCAATCATCAAATAATAGAATAGGAGCCTCTATCCCGCAATCCCTCAGGTGAATAGCTTCATTCATCCTTGCAACTGCAAAAAAAGCAGTACCGCCGGAAACTGCTTCACACGCAATCATCTCTCCGCCATGTCCGTAAGCGTCAGCTTTTACCACAGCCATTATCTTTGCACCGGGATTTAAAATTCTTTTTATCTCTTTAAGATTATGCCTGAAAGCACCCAGGTCTATCTCAGTATATATTGGTGAATCATTGCTGTATAAGGTCATGCTGTTTTTTCCATACCAATCTGATTTTTATTCATTTCCTGAAGCCACCGCGCCCACGGAGAGGGCTTTTATTCAATTCAATAATTATAGCATAAGGTGTCAATTGTAAAAAATCCTGTTATTCCTCAGAAAAAAAGAGTGAGATATAATCTTTTAATGATAATACATATTCCAGTTTAATGGATGATTCCACTGCCCAGGATGAATCTTTATACAGCTGAAGTGTTCTTCTGAAAATATGTTCAGCATCCAGAAGTTCCGGAACCGTTTTTCTTCTGTCGATGAATCCTCTGTTGTGCCTGTCGAAGAACAGTTCTTTTTCAGTTTTGTGAAGATGTTCGTCACCTCTCCTGTACATCCGGTATGCATCCACTTCATAGCTGTCGTTATATGAATCAATAATGTTAAGGCACTCCGAAGCCCTGTAAAAATCAAAAATCATTTTTCCGAATATATTAAAATGTTCAAGGAGCTCACGGTCCCGGGTCAGTGATGAATACTTTTTTATAAGATGATACGATTTTCTTAAAGATACAATTATATCATTATAAATTTTCCGGTTACCCCTTTCCTCTCTCCTATGAAAATTATAGAGGTTATACTGAAAATACCGGTACATGCCATCTTTTGCATCCTCTCTGGCTTTGACGAATTTGCTTATAAGATACTCTCTATCCTCTTCTCTCGCATATCCTCTCTGCGCGTCATTTCTGTGGTCAGCATTCTCCGATGCCGGTTTGGCACGATGTTCCTCTTCAGATTTTTTAAATTCCTGTGCTGCTTCCGCGCTTCCCTGATTGAATCTGTAACTCATGAGGGTGGAGTAGGCTGTATTCAGTACAGTCATCTGTTCATTCGCCCATTCTCGTCTCTGGGGATTTTTATCGGGATGATATTTCATTGCCATGGCTTTAAATGAGCGTGAGATATCCTCGTCAGTTGAAGTCTCCCCGATTTGCAATATTCTGTAACAGAGCGCGATTTCCATTAATTAACCTGAAGATTTTATTATTTTCCGCCAGTCTTTGCCGGGTGGAAAAATTATAACTATCATAATTCATCTGACATATTATGCCGTATAAAAGTAAATGCAATAAAAAATTTATTAACGGATTTAATATTCTTTAACTTGCCTGAAAAGGAATAGACAGTTGAAGAAAGATAATATTATTAATCACAAAATCAACGCGGATTACACTATACCGGATGGATATAAAATCATGAAATTATACGGATATTTTTTAAAATTCCGGGATTCATGTGTGTATACTGCCCGGCGCAGAAATAGCAGATGCAAAACGCTGCGCAACCGAATAATCAATATTTTTATAATAATCAGAAACAGGCGAGGTTAAAATATATGAGTAATCCGGAAAATGAAGATTCAATGATAGAGGAATTCCTGCTGGAAAGAGTCAGGGATGAGGCCATCATTCAGCTTAAAACTGTAAGCGGAAAAACTGCCGCTGATATAGGCGCAGTTAAAGGTTTTATGTCCGAGGGACTTCTTGATGCTGAACTGAAAGTTATAGCCGTGGACTCATCTCCTGCCATGATAGAACTTATGAAAGAAAAATTCGCAGATATCAAAGAGTTCCAGGCAGTACTGACAAATCAGGATGTTATAAAACTCGGCGATGAATCTGTGGATTACGCATTTGCCAATATGTACCTCCACCATGTGGAAGACCCTCAGGCTGCAATTAAAGAAATTATCCGTATATTAAAACCGGGCGGAAAAGCCGCAATAACAGATCTTATGTTTCACAGCCATGAAGAGCTCATTAAAAACTATCACCACAGATGGCCCGGTTTTTCTTTCCCCGATCTTTACGACTGGTTTATAAACGCCGGCTTTAAAAATATTTCAATTGAAAAACTGAACCAGAGCTGCACTCCCGAAAAATCCGGCGGAGAAATAAAAATAGATATTTTCATCGCATGCGGAGAGAAATAAAACTGCAGAAACCGGTAATATAAATAAAATCTAAATGAATGCCGAGAGTAAATTTTCATCAGCATTTTCAGCCCATTCTATTACTTTTTTAGAATACCTGCCGTTTGCAATCATCCATCTCCGGGCATTATCAAATTCAGTTTCAGTTACAAGCCGTTTAAAAAAAAGAATTTTTACTGCAAGGAGCGCATTGATATACGGTATTTTATTATCTCTGCAGAAAGCACTCCCCTTTCCGTCATCCATGATGATAAAATCACCTTTACCTTCATAGTACAGAGCTATGGCACTACGCTCGCCGATATGAAGTGAGCCGGCCAATTCATCAGCCTTTTCTGTTTCAAGTTCAAGAACTTTTATCATGCTATTTCTGCATAGCTCTGTAAAAAATTCCCATCCTTCATATCCGGGAACTATAAGTTCCGCCTTCACCGCGCTGGAGATGACCGGAGAGCAGTACTTCAGCAGTGCCGGAATAGTATGGCACTTATACATTAATATTGCTGATGATGTATCAATGATTACACTTTTCATAATTTCCCGGTTTGTTATGTGAATGATTGTATTAAAATAGTATTTGCCGGAGGATTATTCAATTAATTTAAATATAAAACAATCAATAAACGATAAACAACACTGAAGGTTTGAACTCTGCCCATCGCCGGTGTTATATTTAAAATAATTTAAAATCTGTATTAAGATCAACAGAGAGAAGCGTCTGGGAATATTTATAGGATTCCCGCGGATCACTGGCGTAAAGACGAAACCATTTGTATCTCATCGATACTCCAAGCATACTGTTAATCTTATACGAAAGAGCGTTGGATATTTCAGTCCGGGCTTCAAGTTCAACAGAACTGCTGCTGTTACGCGTGCGCGATATGAATGAGTCGAGTTTAAATGTATATGTCATTACATCAGTTAACGGCAGGCTGGCGTCGAGTAATGCTTCAATACCGTAGACTCCGGGAGTTTCGGGATCCTGAATCTGTTTCTCAAAACCTGTACCGATTTTACCGGACACCCTTTCCGTGTAAAGAGATACGCCGACTGTCTCCCTTGCGAGCACAGGCCTTCCTTCAACTTCGACAAGAATTGTATCGATCTGGGATTTGTGGTAAGGCCTTACATAACTGTTTGGGCTGTAGGTATACAGCAAGGTTCCCCTGAGAAGATTCTGCAGGTACTCATCATCCTGTTTTATATAATATACGTATGGTGTAAATTTCAGCTGATGGTCCCTGTTATATATTGTCAGATTTGCCGTACCTTCCATCCCCCACCGCAGGTATGATTCTTCAGGCTGGCCGGGCGGGGTTTCAATGTTGTCATCCCTCTCAATTACCGATTTGTCATAAAATCCGGAGAGTGATATGTCGACAAGTATTCTGAACCTGTCTTCAAGATAATCAAAGTTGCCGGATGTCAGATTCATCTCAGTTTTCATGTCGTCTTCTATCTCATCCTGCAGTGTGTTCCATGTATTGCTGTATTCAACATGTTTTCTGAGAATTCTTGATATCCTGTCGTAAGCAAATTGAGTGGAACATATACTGTACGTCTGTTTGTCCGCCACAGGGTAACTCTGCACCCTCCCTTTATCCAGGCCTGTAATAACAAGATCACTGCCGCTCTCCTCAATTTTTTTCAGGTCTGCTCCCGTTAACCGGTATTTGAATACAGGATAGTCATCATTTACAAGCGTCATCAATGCCGAGTAATAAAGAGGTCCGGATAACTTTTGTGTAAGTATGGAATATTTTTCAATAATACCGATTTCACTTCTATGCCTGTGCCTCAGCATATTGGCCGCTGTTTCATCTGTAATCACTGATGCGGGTACATTCTCCGCTATAAGATAATTCTCCTCTTTATAATTATCTTTCCAGATAGAAAGCCTGTTAGTAAATTCATCATATTCCGGATCTGACGTTGCATATCTGGACGGCTTGCTGAAATTCAAAGCTGTAACGCTGATCCCATCCCCCAGTGCCAGGTCAAGCCTGTAATATCCGTCGTTCTGCAATAACGTAATAATAGATCTCCCCCACTGAAGATCAACCCGTGAGGATGGAATTGAGAAAAGGCTTCCGGTGGAATCACCTCCGCTTATTATGAGATTTACTTCAGGTATATCCCTCATAAGCTCCAGGTTATTTCTGTACGAAAGCCCTGAAAGAAGTATGAGATTGTCACATCCCTCTTTTTTCAATATTTCCGCTTTCTCTTTAATCGACTCGCGATACTCACTGAAAGAAATATTAAGAATCCTTTTATCTGCTATATCAATAAGCCCATCCGATGATGAGACTCCGATAATCCCTATCTTTTTTCCTGAATGTTTTATCACAGTATAAGGAGTGAACACCGGCTGGTTGTCCTTTGTAATGTTCGCGGAAAGCATCTTTGTTGTTTTTCCCTGAGAAAGAAATTCAAGGTTGGAGAGCCCTATGCTGATATCCCTGGAGGAAACCAGTGTAGCCTCACATTTAAAGTAACTGAAAAAATCCATCATTATTGAACCGTAACTGTATCTTGAAAGTGTGCCCGGATAAAAAGCATTCCCAAGGTCCAGATAGAGGTCAAAACCGGATTTATTCCTTTCTTTTATAATGGACTGCGCAAGAAGAAGCATGGGGTCTGTATCATCCTGATTTTCTTTTTCAGTTGAAAACCGTCCCTGAAGATTTGATGTAAGGAGCAGTGTAAACTTTGTCTCTGCATAAAGCGGAGAGAATAGAAACAGCTGTAATGCTGTTGAAAAAAAAATTATTACTAACAGAAGGCGTTTTGATCTGTTGTTTAAAATATCGGGTTGATGACGCATCACGGAGCCACGGTTTTTATTTCCGCTGAATCATTCTTATTAACAGTGCTGTTCATGGAATTGATTTTCTCATTCTGTTCCTTGATAAAAGCTTCCTTTCTCTGAAGGTCGTCCTTTACAGATTTAAGATTTGTATCGGATTCTGCGAGCCTGGTCTTAATTGATTCAAGTTCCATATTGACCGTGATTTTATCATTTTTCAGCTGTGCAATCTGTTTCTGATATTCCAGTTCTTTTGCGGAAAAAGCTGTCTCTATTGAAGCACGTTCTTTATTGAACGTCTCCTCCTGCTTTCTGATATTCTCATTGAGCTTTGTCATCTCACCTGTCATTTTCTCTTCCAGGGCTTTGTTCATAGCGTTGAGTTCCTGTATTTTTAAAGAACTCTCCTGCTCCAGGATAATATTTTTTTTATTCAGGTTCTCATATTTTTCATTGAGGAGAGCGACATCCTGCTCATGCTTTTTTTTCAGAGATTCCATTTCCGATACGAGCAGTTTGTTCCTGGTTTTCAGGCCGCTGTTCTCACTCTTATACTGAATGTTCTCATCTTTTAATACGCTGTTCTCTCTCACCACAAGAGTAAGAGTTTTCTTCATTATCCTGTTTTCTGCTTTTAAATGTTCATTTACATTTACATCAGGAGAGATACTTACAGTTGTACATGAAACCGCTAACAGCAGGCTGATACAGATTAAAAGTTTTATGCATGAAGTTCCGCTCATCAATCTGTTCCTGAAATTTTTTTTATATATTCCATCACTCTTTTCTATCGTCTATTAATATTATAAAAACTATTTTAAAAAACTTATATACCGGCAGGAATGTCAAGCAATATAAGACCGGTTAATGCTAACAGGATATTTTAAAAAATTATTTATGCCCCCGGATCTGCCGGAAGAAATAAATTATTATATTTCTTCTTCTCTCTTTTTTTACCCACCCTCAATATTTTTTCTCACTATCCAGTATCTGCTGAATATTGAGGGCTCATAGAAGGATAAAATTTTTATAATCCCGCTTGACTATTTGCAGCAACTTATATTAAAAATTGTATAAAAAACAATAAATAATAAAACAGGGAATTTAAATGCTTAATAAGATATTTTTATCTAAGCTGCCTGAAGAATATGATTACAAAAAATCAGAATGGTATATCAAGCTTGCTTCAGATATTTTTCAGAGTAACCGGCGGCTGCTCATAATTTCATATTTTTTTGCGGCAGCAATACCAGCTGTATTTCTTTTTTCTGATTTAGCAGATGGTGAGACAGGATACATACTGAATTATGTTATTCCTTTAGTTATTCTTATTTCTGTCTTTATATTCATTTTTTATTCCAGGTCATCGAGGATAATAGTGTCCCTGACTATCGGCATAGCATTTGCAGGATTCTTTCTTGCAGCTTACCTTCCCAAAAGCAGGCAGGTTAGTATTTTTATCATGATTGTATTTGCGCCATTTGCTTTTCAGCTGGCAGGGCTTGTAAAAGGAGCGGTATGGTCGCTCCTTTTTTTTCTATCTGTTTCACTTGCGTTCATACTTTCTTTTTTTTCCTCCGCTGTTCCATGGAATCTTGTTTTTCCGGAATACCATCTGCTCATGGTTGCAATGGCAATTATAATTATCTTTATTTTATTATTCTCAGGGCAGATGCAGAACGAAAAACATCTAAGTAACCTTATTAAAAATCTTATTTTTGATGCAGCTACCAGGCTCCCGAATAAAGAAACAATGATTAAAAGTTTCCCTGTAAATAAAGGATTTGTTCTCGTAATTGTACGTATACAGAATTTCAGTGAACTCTCATCTCTTTTTGGTTATGAAATTGCCGAAAAAATTCTTCTGTTTGTTGCAAAGACCCTCAGCGGAATAGCTCAGCGCGACGGGTATAGCTGCTTTAAACTCCTGGGGCATGAATTTGGACTGTTAATCAGGGAAGATTCTCAAATTTTATCTGGCCAGAACGTCGAGAATTTCCTGAATGTGTTGTGGTTTGAGCTGCAGTCGATAAAACTGATTGAAAGAGACCAGGAATTCTGTCCTGCTTACAGAATCGGCGCGGCAAAAATTCATGCTGATTACACAGCCGATGCTTTATCAAGGGCTGATATTGCACTCAGCATGGCTGATAAACTGCTGCACAATATTTATATTTATAATGAGATGTATGATGACAGGGTACATATTCGAAAATCTTCCGAACTGTATTCAACGATTCTGGATAACATCCGGAATGATTTTTTGAGAACAGTATATCAGCCGGTTGTTGATACTGTTACAGGTGAGACAGTCTGGTATGAGGCCCTATTAAGAGTGCGTACAAAAAAAGGGGCTTATGAATCTGTATTGGACTATCTCCCTGTTGCAAAAAATACAGGACTATACAATCAGCTGACAAGATTTGTCCTCAGGAACGCATGCAGTTTCATCATGAAAACAGGCAATGATGTTTCGATCAACATTACTCTGGGCGATATCATACATCCCGGTTTTATGGAGGAGGTTATCAGGATATGCGAAATTATCAGGCAGCAGAAGGGAAATCTTATTATAGAAATACTGGAGAGTGAAGAGCTGGTCGAAATTGACCTGTCCCGCAAATTCATAAAGACCGTGCAGGAACTCGGCTGCCTGGTGGCGATAGATGATTTCGGTTCAGGTTTTTCAAATTTTTCAACGCTGCTTAATCTTTCAATAGACATTGTCAAGATAGACGGCATGCTCATGAAATCAGTAGTGTCAGATATCAATGCATTAAGCATGATAGAAAGCATAGCTGATTACTGCCATAAAGCGGGGAAAAAAATTGTAGCTGAGTATATCGAAAGCAGGGAGATGCACCAGGTTGCTCTGAACAATAATATTCATTTCTGCCAGGGATATTATTTCGGCAGGCCTGAATATATTGATTTAAATTAAGAGAGGCATATTCTGATAACAGATCCGGTCTCATTTATCGCAGCTTCTGATTATTAAAATGAAGAACAGAAATGATACAACAAACCTCAGTATCAGTCTTCAGTTTTTTATCTGGTTATTGAATGAACAGAATCGCCGAATACCGAATTTTTCTCTCCGTTTTTTATGTATATCAGTACTGCCCTGAAAGTTTTCTTCAGCATTAACCGCGGTATATCCTTAACGCATGTGAATATTTCTCTTTTATTAATTTCAACTAACGAGCCTGTAAAAGCATTCATGCAGAGAGTCCCCTCAGCTCTTAGAGATATCTCATCCCCGGCTTTCAGAATTACATCACCGCTCCATGGCCATGTAACCCATATTACTCCTTTGATGCATCTGATTTTAAACTCGCCTGCGCTGAATGAAACATGCTCATCTTTCCCGATAAACAGATTTTTTTCTTTTATTTTTGTCCGGTTCATAGCGTTAACCACCCTCTGTTTTCTGCAATGGCCCGGAACCGCCGGTAAAACTGATCTCCGGCGCGCCGTGCGGTGTAGAATAAAAATACCGTCCGCTTTAAGCCGTTGCTGATTTTTTTATAAAAATAGAATAAAATGGTTTTAATTTAAAGCGCCAGTTGTAGATTTTCATTCAATCACAGAATCATAAAAAGTATTACTGTGTCCCTATATTTTATTAAAACTGTATCTTTATTTATTTGTGCAGAGATGTAAGCCTAACATGGAAGAGGTGAATCTAATGAAGGCCACACGGTATGAACAGGTTGCAGATAAAATTCTTAACCTTATACAGAACGGCATTCTTAAGGAAGGGGACAGAATCCCGTCCATGCGGCAGCTGAGCAGTGAGCTTGGAGTAAGTGTAAACACCGTAAAGGAAGCATACTGGACTCTCGAAAAACAGAATCATATTGAAGCTGTGCCGCAATCAGGATTTTACGTTAAAAAAAGCGCGAAGTATCATGAACCATCAGTCTTTGATCCGTCGCTGATGGACCCTCAGCAGGTCGGGATGTGCCAGATATACGGCGCCTTCCAGTATTCCGGCAATTACAGCCCGGAACTCAATTTGGGGTTATCAAATATTCATCCTGATTTCTGGCCTCTTGATAAACTGGGAAAGTATATGCAGGAGGCTCTCCGCTACCATAATCACGATTCATTCAGTTATATCATTTCGCCTGGTTATCCCGAGCTCCGTAAACAGATCGCGCGGATGAGCCTATCCGGCGGCATGAATCTTAATCCCGAAGAGATAATTATAACAAACGGCTGCCATGAAGCAATCTTCCTGGCACTGATGACTGTCTGCAAACCGGGTGACACGCTTATCTATGAAAGCCCTATCTATTTCAGTTCGCTGCAGCTACTTCAGCGCCTGAACCTGAAACTTATTGAAATACCGGCATCGGAAAAGGATGGAGTTAACCTTGATACACTTAAGTTCGTCCTTGAAAATCATCCTGTTAAAGCAATGTTCACAATTTCAAACTTCAATAACCCGTTAGGCTTCGCAATGCCCGACGACAAGAAAAAAGAAATGGTAACTCTCCTTGATAAATATAATGTAACACTGATCGAGGATGATATATATGGAGACCTTTACTTTGACACCAGGCCCTCTGCATGCAAAGCTTACGATACAACCAGTAACGTGATCCACTGTTCTTCAATAACAAAAACAGTTTCACCGGGGCTCCGCATAGGCTGGATTGCGCCCGGAGAAAAGTATTTTGACGGAATAAACGGGCTTA
Source organism: Spirochaetota bacterium (assembly GCA_035403545.1). Lineage (GTDB taxonomy): Bacteria > Spirochaetota > UBA4802 > UBA4802 > UBA5550 > WRGT01. Next base: position 44,874 of record DAONFJ010000002.1, on the reverse strand, counting down.
AGACCCTGCTGAACATCTCTACCGGAGCGATCAACCAGATCGCTGCAGCACGTTTCCTGAAAGAGGGGGGTTACGACCGCCATATGAGAAAACTCCGTGAATCACTTAAAATTCAGGTGGCGGATGTAAGAGCATGCATTCTGGAAAACTTTCCCGAAGGAACAAAAATTACTGATCCTGAAGGGGGCACTCTCCTCTGGATAACCCTTCCCGAAGGAATCGATTCGCTCGATATTTATCATGAAGCTTTAAAAAAGAATATACTCATAGCCCCGGGCTGCCTCTTTTCGATGAAGCCGAAGTTCAACAACTGCCTGAGGATAAGCGCCGGGTACTGGAACGAAAAAATCAGAAAAGCGATTGTTTACCTGGGAAAACTATGCCGCGAATATAATCCTGATACACTGAAATCAGTTCCAAAAGGTGAATGCTGCAGAGCACTGCCGGAGTAATTTAAAACCTGTCAGAAAGAATACCGGGCCATTGCGTAAGAAGCGGCTGCTCACCATAAGGATAAAAATCTGAAACTCTTCCTGTATCATCTGAAAAAGATACAATTACTCCTGCTGTTAAATCGAAATTTCCCGTCGCGTCAAATTTCAGCGGTCATTTTAAGAACCGCCCTCTCCCCGGAGCAGAGGAAAATCAACAAAGAACAACTGCAATCTACAAAAGACTTAATAACTTCGGGAGTGATGCAGAATGGCACATGTATCATGTAATTTTCCTTGACATCCGGACTCCCGAATAATCTATACTTAAAATAACCTGAAGAATTAAACCTATGAAAAGAACCATCCATACAGATGAAATCAGAAAAGCCATCAGTGAGCTTATCTACAATGCAAATTTTATAACTCCGCCGGAAATTAAAAATATTTTTACGGAGATGAGAAGCCGGGAGACATTACCCCTGGCAGCTGAAACTCTTAACATACTGATAGAAAATATTAAAATTGCAGAGGAGGAAAAAATTCCTCTCTGCCAGGATTGCGGTTCTGTCATTATATTTCTCGAACTGGGGCAGGAAATTGAAATAACCGGAGAATATCTTTACGACGCGGTAAACTCTGCAGTCGCTGAAGCATACAGTAAATTCTATCTCAGAAAATCTATCGTGGCAGATCCGCTGCGCAGAAAAAATACCGGTACAAATACACCTGCATTCATCCATACTGATATTGTTCCGGGCAAAACACTCACCATAGATGTTATGCTGAAAGGCGGCGGCTCGGAGAACATGAGCGCGCTCAGGATGTTCCGTCCTACAGACTCCGTTGAAAAAATAATTGATTTCATTGAAGAAACTGTTACGGCAGCCGGACCGAATCCCTGCCCTCCGATTTTTCTCGGTATAGGGATAGGAGGCACTGCTGACGCGGCGATGCTGAACGCAAAAAAAGCTCTCCTTAAAAATCCGGGCGATCACAATCCCGATCCTTTTTACAGAGACCTTGAAATTAGAATTTTAGAGAGAGTTAACAACACGGGAATAGGGCCCATGGGTTTTGGTGGTAACAACAGCGCCGCGGGAGTTTATATAAAGGAAGCTCCGGCCCACATTGCGTCTCTCCCCGTAGCACTTAATTTAAACTGCCACTCATTCCGTAAAGGAAGGAGAATCCTCTGATGGAATGGAAAAAAATAACTACGCCTCTCTCCAGTGATGTAATTAAAACCCTGAAATGCGGAGATCTCTGCCTGATAACAGGAAAGCTGCTCACCGCTAGAGACAAGGCGCATGAAAGGATAGCACAGATGTCCGCTGCGGGAGAAATACTTCCCTTTGAACTTAAAGGTGAACTTATATACTACGTCGGGCCGACCCCCGCGAAACCGGGTGAGATTATCGGAGCAGCCGGTCCCACAACATCGTCGAGAATGGACCCTTTCTCATCCATGATGCTTGAGCTGGGAATAAAAGGAATGATAGGCAAAGGGAAGAGAGACCGGCATACAAAAGAGCTGATTCAGAAATACTGTGCGGTATACTTCAGTTCATTCGGCGGAGCAGGCGCATACTTAAGTAAAAGAATAAAGTCTTCAAAGATAATAGCTTTTGATGATCTTGCGTCTGAAGCTGTTCACGAACTTTTTGTCGAAGATTTTCCCGTTGTTGTTGCAATCGATATGTATGGAGAGGATATTTATGAACATGCAGTTCAGCAGTACAGATGACTTTAATGCTTTTAAAAACTATATCACCGGAAAATTAACAGGAAGAAAAAAAAGAACAATAGATTTTCCCGAATACAGAAAATCCGCAGTTATGATACTCTTCATGGAAAAAGAAGGTCAGCCGCATGTTATACTTACCCTGAGAACCGATAAAGTTTCAACACACAAAGGGCAGGTATCGTTCCCCGGCGGCGGATATGATTCTACTGATAAAAATTTCCTCGATACAGCTCTCCGCGAAACCATGGAGGAAGTGGGCATCGCTCAGGAAGAGATTGAAATTCTCGGTGAGTTTGATGAGTATATTTCAATAATGGGTTTTCATGTTTATGTCTTTGTCGGAGCTCTGGGAAAAATTCCTGAATATATTGTATGCAAAGATGAAATTGATGAAATGCTGGAGGTTCCATTCTCTATTTTTTATAATGAAGAGTATAATAAATGCGAAAAAATCACCCATCAGGGAAAAGAGTTTGATGTTTACTTTTACGATTATGGAAAAACTACAATCTGGGGCATGACTGCAAGGATTCTTACAGATTTTGCACGAAAAATTTTTAAAGGGGAATAAATAAATAAGCATATCCAGACTGCAAACCCCCGCACCCGGATTGAATGAAAACAATGTTATCCGTACAGCATGAGAGTACGGTTTTCAATACAGAAATTTACGATAAACCACAGGGAGCCTTAACGTTATTCTCCGGGGTTTATCTGTCCCTAATGAAACTTATCGGTAAAAATTAAACTGAGTAATAAAGGATCTATTTTATGAAAAAATTATTTCTGAATCTGATCGCTTTTTTAATCATATTTACAGCATTATCATGCGGAGGCAGGGACGAAACTGATCTTGTTATTTTTTTTAACCTGTTTGAACCCGGGGGTTATTATATATGCTCAATAGACGAGAATGGGGGAAACTTTAAAAAAATAGCCGGCCCTTTCCAGGCAGTTACCAGCCCTGTATGTTCATCCGATGGTTCAAGGATCGTTTTTTCTAAAACGGTTACTGTCGGCCCGGACACAATGGCGCAGATATGGACGATGAATACAGATGGTTCGGACATGAAACAGGAAACCTCACCGGCAGCCGACCAGTACCATTATTTTCCCACATGGTCCGCTGATTCACGATATATATATTTTGTTCAGTATGAACTTCCAGCAGGAATTAATTACAGCGCGCTATACAAGCTGGATATGAAAACCGGCCTGGTGACATCAGACAACAGCCACTCCTACTCTAATGCCAGCGCAGTTGCATGCTATGAGGATTATATTGCTTATTGGGATTTTGATTTGGTCGCGATAAGCGTTCTTAACATTAACACAAACGTGAATGTTTTTGCAACTATGCTCGGTTTGTCTTACCCTACTTATTTTTATGATGGAAGGCTGGCATGTTCGGTGAGCAGTGAAATATATATTTACGAAAGCGATTTTTCATCATATTCAAGTATTGATTTCACATCCCAGGGACTGAATCCGGTCTACCTTGCGGTTTCCCCCGATGGTGAGAAAATTGTGTTCGTTGACTCAGGCTCCGGATATCTCTGGATCTATGATATTAAGAATGGTGGAAACGCTGTCCTTTTAAAAACCGGGCCCTGTACTTCACCGAATTATATTGCTAAACCAAGATAATATCTGCAGCATATAAAAAAACCGTACTCCTATTCTGTGCAAAGAATAAAGCTATTTTCACAAGTTGTGAGTATGGAAATTTTCAGATGATTTACAATAGACTGATATTGGTCAGGATTTATAATAAATTTCAATAAACACACTTAATTATTGACACTGCCGGTAACAGATTTTAATTTTAATCTACATATCATTGATTTTATGCCTATATATTTAAAACCGGAGCTAATCATGTTTAAAAAATTTTCAGAGAGAAAAACTCATTTAATAATACTCGCTTTTGCCACAGGGCTTTTCCTGGGAATAAATTTTTCATTTGTTGCCCAGGCCGGTGAACCCGCTCATAAGTATCTTGAATTCTTTCATCAGGCTTACCAGATTATAACAACTGAATATGTTGACCAGCCGGATAATAAAAAATTATTCTATGGCGCAATTAAAGGGATGATTGATTCTCTAGGTGACCCCTTTACAAGATTTCTCAATGAAGAATCAACAGCAGAACTGCAGGAGATGACTTCCGGAAAATTTGTCGGCATAGGTGTAGAAATAGCAGTCAAGGATGGTGAAATTGTTGTAGTCAGCCCGATAGAAAACTCTCCTGCAATGAAAGCAGGAATTGAGTCTGGAGATATTATAACAAAAGTAAACAATGAAATTATTAAAGATAAAAATCTTGATGAAATTATAAAAAATATAAAAGGCCTCCCTGGAACAAAAGTAAATGTAACAATAAAACGTGAAGGGTTCAATGAAGAGATCAGCTACAACATTGAGAGGGCTCCGGTAAAAATTGACAGTACTGAATATGCCCTGATAAAAGAATATAACACCGGTTATCTGAGAATAAAAACATTCGGAAATGACACAACCCAGGACGTAAAGAAAGCTCTGGATTTTTTTAATGCAAATAAAATTAATAAGCTTATCATTGACCTTAGATACAATCCCGGCGGGCTGCTTACTGCAGCAGCGGAGATATCTGATTTCTTCCTGGAAAAAGATCTCACAATTGTATCGACAAAGGGGCGTTCTGAAGGCGGTAAGGAAAACTTTTTTAAATCAGTGAAAGATCCGGTTTACACGGGGAAAATTATTGTGCTTGTTAACAAAGGAAGCGCATCCGCATCCGAGATATTAAGCGGTGCGTTACGTGATAATAATAAAGCTCTCCTTGTCGGTGAAAAAACTTTCGGAAAGGGATCTGTTCAGAAAACCTACAGTCTTGATAAAGAGGTAGGTATTGCTGTAACCATCGCCAAATACTATACACCATCAGGCGCTATGATTCATGGCAAAGGTATAATGCCGGATTACGAAGTTAAAGTTGCTGATTTTCCTGAAAATGAAACAGAAGAGCTGAAAAAAATAAGCAGAGATAAACTCCTGAATGAATTTGTTTCCATAAAAACCGTTTATAACGAAAATATGAAATCTGAATTCAGAAAGTTTCTTAAAAATAAAAATGTAAAAATTTCAGATACTACAGCAGACTTTATTCTTAAAAGAGAAATTGCAAAGTATCATAAAAACCAGATATATGATCTCGAATTTGATAATCAGCTCACATCTGCTATCGAAAAGCTGAACAAGTAAATAATGAGTAATAAATCCGGACAGATTATCGGGCTTGGACTTGAAAGTTCATGTGATGAAACTTCCGCCTCAATTGTCATTGACGGCAGGAAAATAATCTCAAATAGAATTTACAGCCAGGTTGAACTTCATTGTGAATATTCAGGTGTTGTGCCGGAGATAGCATCAAGGGCACATCTGGAAAAAATAAATAACCTCATAGAGATGGCTCTGGATGATGGAAAATTTAAATTCAGTGATCTCGATTATGTTGCCGCTACAAACAGACCGGGCCTGATCGGATCGTTACTCATCGCGCTGCAAAGTGCTAAAGCCATTTCTTTCGCGTTGAACATTCCGTTAATTGCAGTGAATCACCTCGAAGCTCACCTTTACGCGCCCTTCCTGGAAGGGAACGAACCTGCATATCCCTTCATCGGACTTCTGGTATCAGGCGGAAATACTGCTCTTTACAGAGTGAACGGCCCTGGTGAGATGATACTCATCGGAAAAACTGTTGATGATGCAGTCGGCGAGGCTTTTGATAAAGTTTCAAAATATATCGGCCTTGGCTATCCGGGAGGGCCGCTTGTAGAAAACCTGGCGAAAGAGTCCCGGTTAAAAAAAGTTTTCTTCCCGAAAATACTCACCGATCCGGATGATACAAGGTTCTCCTACTCAGGATTAAAAACAGCAGTTATAAATTATATTAAGCAGAATCCCGGCCAGGAAAAATCAGAAATTGTTTACAGCTTCCAGGAGAGAGCGCTGGAACTTCTGGTTAGAAGGCTCTTCACTGCGGCAAGAAAATCGGGAATAAAAAAAATGCTGGTCGCAGGCGGAGTAGCTGCCAACGGAAGATTAAGGGAACTTATTGAAACGGAAAGAAAAAATTATGAAGAAGTTCTTATTCCTTCACCTCTCATGTGTACTGATAATGCCGCAATGATCGCAGGCATATCATATCAATATTATATCCGCAACATCTTTGATTCATTCGCCACAGATGTAAGCCCCAAACCATAAAATTATTGCTTGCAAATCTCATATGTTAATGCGTAAATAAAAAAAATATTATTTAAGCAAACGGCAGGCTATGGATTTCACTGAAGAAAAAACACCATCTGGTTATACGATAAAAATATTGTTTGATAAACTGAAATTCCTTGTATTCAACAGCAATGGGGAATCTTTTTCTGCTGACAAAGAGGGAAGATCGCTGCTGCATAAACTCCCCACAGTTGTATTTCTCGGGAATATTTTTCACATCGAACGTGATTATTTAAAAGAATACTCTCTCTTAAAAGTAAGAGATGATACTTTAATCCTGCCATACCGGAATATTACTGAAAAGAAAAGAAAACACCTGTTCATTCATTATGTTACATCCCTGGATCTTATACCGGTAAAAATTATATTAATAAAAAGTTATTCCTTAATGCTTAAAGACATACCTTCTGATACAGATATCGATTACCTGGTTGTCGATGAATCACTTTCAGAAATAGAAATTTCAGTAATAGCAAGCCGGTACCGTCCCGGCGAGATTATTAAAGTTGCAACAGAAAAAAATGAAACACCTCTGCCGGAGCCTGAAGACAAAAGTTCTGATTATATCAGTATTAACACAATGTCCGATAATCCTGTTTTTCTTGCATCATACCATCTCAAAAACATGGCTCTTTCAAATTTAAATCAGCTGCTTCTCGATTTTGATATTTCGGCTTTTGATACACAATTTATAATTTTCTTTATAAATGATATTCTTGAAAATAAAAAAGATGAACCTGATGTAATTAAAAATAAAGCAATGCTTACCGACCTTAAAAATGCATACGAATTCTACCTCGCGCTTATTGTACGAGATGATAAAATTTTAAACGAAAAAATTGAATCTGAAACAGATATCAGAAAACTATCGCCGTATAGAACTCTTGTATCGAAAGTAAGGTCAATGAATCCGGGAAGGGAAGAACAGCTTCTGTACACAGAATATGAAAATTTAGTTCTGGAAAAAGAAGAAAAATTAAGAGCCGGATAAAAAAATTTTATCATTTATTCACTTCAGACGTATTAATATTTGATTTTAGCCAATCAAAAAATAAATAAGTGCCCTGAACATCGGGTAAACTTTATGCCGCAGAGAATGCAAAAAATTTTTTATTTGCTATTAGTGCCTCCTTAACATTATCTCTGCGGCATTTTATTTTTTAAGACGTCCTGTTGTGACAGTATGGCCATGTGACTTGAATAGTCCCTGTCGAATATAAAATTTTTTAACTTCAGGTTCCGGACTTCAATGGAATTAAATAAAGCATCATGAGGTTATCTCTCTGAAAAAAATTATCATTATTTTATTAATTTTATTTAATATCTCTTCTTACGGTTTCACGGAAAGAAAATGGGAAGTTTACTTTACCAACCCGTCAAAATCAAACAAAACAAAGGTAATAAATCCTCAGGATGGCCTTATCGCCGCAATAAAAAATTCTGAAAAAAGTTTCTACGGCGCCTTCTACGATATATCATCAATGAAAATCGCAGATGAACTCATTGCAGCTTATATTCGCGGTGTTGATGTAAAACTTGTTACGGAGAATGACACCTGTGCCGGGGAAACAATTACAAAAATTATAGAAAGCGGAATACCTGTTGTTGCAGATACCGGTAATGGCCTGATGCATAATAAATTTGCAGTTATAGACGGCACATCTGTTTTTACCGGATCATATAACACAACAGAGAACTGTACCTGGAAAAACAATAACAATGCATTACTGATCCGGTCAGAGGAACTGGCCGAAATATATTTTTCTGAATTTACGGAGATGTTTGAGTCGCGAATTTTCGGTAATAAAAAAGAAGAGGGTGCTTTCGCGGAACTTCAGAAAAAATATTATGTAAAACTCGACGACATGAATATCAATGTATATTTTGCGCCTGAAGACAATGTAGAAAAAATTATCTATGGAAGAATTAAAAAAGCGGAAAAGTCAATAAAATTCATGCAGTTCTCATTTACCTCTGACCAGATTGGTGAACTGATAATTGAAAAGTTCAAGGAGGGAATAGCTGTTGAAGGTGTGTTTGAAACAAAAGGTTCAGGCACTGAATACTCCGAATATACTAAAATGAAAATAGAAGATATACCTGTGCGGCTTGATAGAAATACAGGTGTAATGCACCACAAAGTAATCATTATTGATGATTACCGCGTTATCACCGGATCATTCAATATTTCAAAAAATGCGAATAATAAAAATGATGAAAATATCATAATAATAGACAGCAGAGAATTAGCCTCCAAATACATTGAAGAATTTAACAGAATTTACGGCGAGGCCAGATAATGGATAAAATGTGTACCGGTTTCAAACTCCCCATACAGAAATGTATTGACGGTGAGAGTGTACGCGACCTTTCAGATATAGAACTCCTTGCTGTAATTGTCGGGACCGGGATCAAGGATATTGATGTTCTGGAACTCTCGGCCAAAATGATAAAAAATATGGGAGGGCTCTCCGCGGTTTCCAAAGCCGGACTAAGAGAGATAGCAGCAGAAAAAGGCCTGGGACTGAAAAAAGCTGTAAAAATTCAGGCTGCATTCGAAATCGGAAGAAGAGTGATCACAGATATAACTGACTTAAAACATATAAGCTCACCTAATGCAGTATGGAATCTGCTCCTGCCGGAAATTGCATGCCTTCAGAAGGAGGAGTTCCGTGTACTTGTGGTGAACAACAAAAATATGCTTCTTAAAAAAATTATTGTCTCAATCGGAACTATCACTGAAGCCATAGTTCATCCGAGAGAAGTATTCAGGGACGCGATAAAGGAAGCCGGATCAGGGATAATTGTAACACATAATCATCCATCCGGTAATGCATCACCATCGAAGCAGGATATTGATACTACAAAACGGCTCGCAGAAGCCGGAAAAATCGTAGGAATACCGCTCCTTGATCATATAATTCTCACAAATTCATCCTACTACAGCATGAAAGAAAACGGATATATAATTTGAGTATAACAGGGGAAGAGGCTGAAATTCCCTGCTCTGCACCGCGCTGGCAGATGGAGCGAAAGTAAGCTTAACCCGGGATAGTACTTCAGTTTCATTAAACTGCTTGACTCATCACGTGTAAATTGATTAAATTATATTTATATCTTAACCTATAACAGAATAAAATCACAATAATATCTCCGCTTAATACTGCGGGATGTTTAAAAAATTATAATTTACACATGAGGTATATTTTCATGAAAAAGACTCTCATATTATTTACGTTTTTTCTTTCTGCTGCACTAACCGGTAATGCGGCAGATGTTGATTACAGCAGCCAGGTTCAGCCCGGTAAATGGCTGAGAAATGTAATGGTGAAAACCGAATTTATGGGTGCAGCGTCGTCAGCAAAGATTCAGATTTACTTCCCGAAAAGCTACAGTAAAGGGCAGAAACTGCGCACAATAATAGCATTGCACCAGTACGCAAATAATGAAAAAGACTGGGAAACCGGTGCTTCCATTGAATCACAGGCTAATAAATACAACATGGTAATAGTCTGTCCTGATATGAATAAATCTGTTTATGAAACTAATTACTATCCTGAAACAACATACAAATGGAACGTTATTCCCGGAGGAAAATTTCTTGGTGAAACACTAATAAAATTCCTCAATGATAACTTTTCTCTAGCACTGAAAAAAGAGAGCACCGGAATTGCAGGTGTAATTGCAGGAGCTCATGGTGCAATACTCACTGCGTGCCAGTATCCTGAAAAATTCGGTGCAGCTGCTGGAATCTCCGGCTATTACGATCCGACTGTTCTTCAGAATAGTAAAATGATAGAAGCAGTTTACGGCAGCTACAGAAACTTCCAGGCAAGATGGGAGAATGAGGATAATCCGATTAAACTTGCTGACAAACTTAAAGGAGTACACGTTTATCTATATCACGGATTGAAACAGGACGCATACCAGCCCGGGCAATCGCAGCTCATGGCTATAAAACTTAAACAGCTGCAGAAAAAATCACCTGCTGAATACAGTATTGTGTATAAAGATAATAAATACGGTGCTTACGGATGGCTTTACTGGCGTGGACAGATTCCTGATATGATGGAATTCATGAATGAAAAACTTGCAGAGTAATTTTTATTTTATTCTGCTCTTTATATGATTAATCTCTGTTTTGTTTAATCTGAAAATTCTGTAAACAAATTCATTAAGCTGATCGCAGGAACTCCCGGTTTCAATATCCTCAACCAGCCTGATAACAGACTGGCTCTGAGATTCATTTATCACAGGAACCGGCAGTTCTTCAAGATGGCTTCTCAGCACCTTGACAGAAGAAAACTTTTTCTGAAAAATATACTGATAGAGCTCAGAATTAAAGAGTGCCATTATAACTTTCAAATCCACCCCGTCAAGCTGCGGTATCAGAATATTTGCACTGTTAAGCGTTACCCTCTGGTCCCTGTCACATGCAAAGATAAGCCTGTTTGATATATAGCGGTATATAAGCTTTTCACTGCATCTGTAAAAACTAACATCGGCAGTCTGCTGAAAACGTTCAGGATCAAATTTAATAAATGTTACGGGCGGAGTAATTTTATATTGAGCGATATCTTTGCCTCTAATTACAGGTTCATTCCATTTATCTTTTTTATCTTTTATATACTCCGTATTGTTCCCTGTCACAACTCCGAGCGCCCAGACGGCATTTCCTTTAAGGGTTCTATGAGGAAGAGAATATACTTTTGAAAGAATTTTTTCGTCATTAGAGTCTATATTAATGTCAAAAATATAATTACTGTTGCTGCTGAACCTGCCGCTGTTTATTCCGAAAGTTTCGCTTAAAGTTACTATCTCTACTTCATCAGTATTTTCAGTATTTTTTATATCAATCACAGCTGCAGGGCTGAATACGTTCTTGAATATTTTTTTCTTCTGCTCAATTCTGGAGATATGATAATTTGAAATAATATATTTTCTTATATCACTATGAATTTTTACATTCAATATAGATTCAGGAAGAACAAAGGATAAAATGCCTCCATCTTTCAGCATGCGTAAACTTTTAACCAGAAAAAATGAAAATGATTCACCGGATAAAATTTCCGGATAATAAAACTTAAGATTCTTTAATTCACTTTTTTTAAAGTATGAACCCCATGGAGGATTGGTTGCGATGCAGTCGAATTCAGAGAACTTATTTCTGTCATCAAGAAGAATAGATTCATTAAAATCAAGAAGTGAATCAGCGCAGAATACCTTCGGGTTAAAATCTTTATGATGAAATTTTATCAGCAGGTTTATTTTTGCTACATTAACCGCTATTGGATCTATATCAATACCATAGATATTTTCAGGATTATCCGTTATATCAGCGAATGCAAGAAGAAACTGTCCTGTGCCGCAGCATGGATCAAGGAACAGGTTCCCGGGAGCCGCGATCCTTCCGATAATTTCAGATACTACATCGTCCGGTGTATAGTATAATCCAAGTTTACTTTTATCCCCTTCCATGAGGATTGACTGGTATATAATCCCGGCGATGTTGCTGTGGTCGGGAATATCAGCATTCAGTATGTCAAAAAATTCAGGCCTCGTTTCACCGGAGAGATTATCTCTCCAATGCAGCAGGGTCTCACCAAGTTTCTTTCTGTTTCTTATATTTATTTCAGGCGAGTATAAAATTTCTTCAGGAGTGGTCCCCTCCAGCATTCCTTTCTTTTTTAGAAGATTCAGTGACAGAAAAAACAGCGCCGAGGATACCGGGATATTATGTCTCATTATAAAAGAAGAGATTTCAGATACTGCACGTTTTTCATCATCGGTTGTAAAAAGTTCGTTGGGAAGAAAAGTTCTTGATGAGTTTGATTTATTCGCCCTGCTGTTGAGCCTCTTTAAATCACCGCTGATTATACGGCTGCGAAGAGAGAGGACATCATCCTCAAGAAAAAGATGTTCTGAATCTCCAGCAGCAGTTTCAATAAATCCGTGACGCACCCAGTTCTTCACAGAAGTTTCAGAAATTCCGAGCATCTGTGCTGTTTCGGATGCCGATATATGTTTTTCAGATGGGAATGATTTCATCTATCTTAAGACCTGGTTCTCTTATGCACTATTTTCCCGTTACAGATTGTGTATTCGATGCTACCGAAAAGTTCTTTTCCGATGAACGGAGTATTTTTACATTTCGAGATCAGAAACTTTTTATCTACGACAATTTTTTCGTCAGGATTGATGATAACTACATCAGCCATTGCTCCTTTCTTCAGTTCACCTCTGCCAAGATTAAGGAGCCTTGACGGATTGCATGTCACTTTAGAGAATGCTTCAATATAAGAGAAATTATTGTTACGAACAAGTTCTGTAATAATAAGAGGCACCGAAGTTTCAAGCCCGATTATTCCGAACGGGGCATACTCCATCTCCTGCATCTTTTCGAACAGTGCGTGAGGAGCATGGTCAGTTGCTATGACGTCTATTGTTCCGTCTTTCAGCCCGCGGATTATTTCTTTCCGGTCATGTTCGCTGCGCAGCGGCGGATTCATTTTTGCCATAGAGAGATGTTCTTCTACGGCATCATCATTCAAAGAAAAATAATGAGGAGCCGTTTCGCACGATACACTGATTCCGTCAGCCTTACCGCGCCTCACCAGTTCAACAGATCCGGCTGATGATACATGGCATATATGGAGTCTTCCTTTCGCGAGCCTTGTGAGTATTATATCTCTTGCTATCATAACCTCTTCAGCTTCACAAGGAATTCCACGAAGCCCCAGCCTGTTTGAGTTTAAACCCTCATTCATCAGCCCTTCGTCTGCAAGAAGTTTATCTTCAGCGTGGGAGAGAACCGGTACGTTAAACATACGCGAATATTCAAGAGCACGCCTCATCAAAATTGAATTTATTACAGGCTTGCCGTCATCTGTAAATGCTACAGCTCCCCCTCTGACAAGCTCGCCCATCTCGGAGATCTCTTCACCTTTTCCGCCCTTGGAAATGTTGGCAGTAGGGAAAACATTTATCGGGCCCTTCGCGGCTTCCATTATTATAAAACGCACAAGGGCCTGGTTGTCAATCACTGGTGAAGTATTAGGCATTGTACATACTGATGTAAATCCGCTTTTAGCAGCGACCAGCGATCCGCCGATTATTGTCTCAACATCTTCTCTTCCCGGCTCGCGGAAATGAACATGTATATCTATAAGGCCCGGGAGAACAAGGGAGCCATTGGCATCTATAACTTCATCGCCTGAAGCTGGCTTAATATTTTTTGCAATATCTGCAATTTTATTTTCACTTATAACAATATCGAGTTTGTCATCTGTTCCGCTTGCCGGATCAATAACTCTTCCGTTTTTAATCAGTATTCCCATATATTTTAATTACCCTCAGTATCAGCATCACTAAGCGGCGTGCCGCCAGCCAGGAGATAAAAAATAGCCATTCTTACCGCGACTCCGTTTGTTACCTGTTCGTTAATAATTGAATTAGGGCAATCCGCCACTGCATCATCAAGTTCAATTCCGCGGTTCATCGGACCGGGATGCATTACAATAATATCAGGTTTGCATTTTAAGAATCTTTCCTCAGTGAGAGAATAGAGAAGATTATATTCTCTTATTGAAGGGAACAGCGATCCTTTCTGCCGCTCTCTCTGGATACGCAGCATATTTATTACATCGAGCTTCGGGAGGAGTTTATCCAGGTCATACGTAATGTCTACACCATACTGTTTGAATTCATCGGGAAGCAGAGTAGACGGCCCGCAGAGAGTGATCTTCGCTCCGAGTTTTGTAAATGCGGCTATATCCGATCTTGCAACCCTTGAGTGCTTTATATCTCCGATAATTCCGATATGCAGCCCCTTTATTGATCCTCTTTTTTCAAGAATGGAATATGTATCAAGAAGAGCCTGAGTGGGATGAGAGTGGTATCCGTCACCGCCGTTAATTACCGATGCTTTAATGTTTTTAGACAAAAAATGGGGCGCTAAAGATGCCCCATGCCTCATTACAATATAATCAGCCTTCATGGCCTCAAGGGTTCTTACCGTATCGATAAGTGATTCTCCCTTTACAACACTGGATGTTGTAACAGGAACATTTATCGTATTCGCCGAGAGCAGTTTTGCCGCCATCTCAAAGCTGAGCCGTGTCCGCGTAGAAGGTTCATAAAACAGTGTGCAGACAGTTTTACCTCTGAGTACCGGCACACTTTTGACATCACGCGTAAAAACGTCTTTGAAGTATTTCGCAGTATTGCATATGAGCATTATCTCGTCAGGAGAGAGGGATTTAATATCAAGGAGATCTTTTCTGTTTAATGAATTCATTTCACTTTTATACTTTCCATATATAAAGTGGTTGTGGCTTTCAATCAATTTATCGGTTCAGAGAGAACGGATCAATTTTTATGCCTGTAACCTATATATTTATTGTAAACTTCATTAAAGTTGTCAATCTATTTATGTCTCATTAGATTTTTTTTGATTCAGGCTCAAACTCCGGTTTTTATGAGTTATATTAAACTATGAAGTAAGCTTCTCCAGTTCCCCGGTCTGCTCAATTATAACATTAATTTTACCATTAAGCTTTGTAACAAGTTCATTGATCATGTCGCTGATACCTGCTATAGATTCAATATTGGTAATATGTGCGCTGATTTTGTTCTTCATCTCCTCGGCGTGGTGCCTGCTTCTTCCGGTGATTATATCAATACTATCTGTTTTACTCATGGTCTCCGCAACAACAGAATTATATATTTCAATTCCTGTCATAATCCCTTCAGTAACAGCAGGATCTGTCTCCCCTTTTTTTTCACCCGCTGAAGCTATGCTGATATTCCCAAGTGATTCCGCCAGTCTGTTCATATCTGCAACCGCGCCCCCGGCTTTATCTTCATATAATTTAAACAGAGTAATTATCTCTGAAATATTATTCCTTACCTCTTTTGAACCGGTTAGAGAACTCTCCGCCAGTCTTCCGATCTCCTCTGCAACAACTGCAAAACCCCTTCCATGCACTCCGGCCCTTGCCGCTTCAATGGATGCGTTCAGTGAAAGAATATTTGTCCTGTCCGAAATATCATCTATATTATCAAGAGCTGAACTCACAGCAGGAAGAAGCAGCTTCAGTCTCTCCGCGCCGGCAGATGCTTCCGAGATCAGTACCGAGGCCTTTCCCATACCTGCAAGAATATTATTAAAAGAACTTTCCCGGGTATCATTATTTATATTGTCCGGAACTGAAACTGCTTCAATAAGTTTACTGATGGAATCCTCAATAGATTTAATATCAATAGATTTTAATCTTTCAGACGAAGCCCGGTTTATTTCACTCAGAGTGTCACTGTCATTTATCTGTTCTTTAATTGTTTCCGCCACAAAAGAGAGTTTGGCCCATCCGTCGAGAGCTGTTTTCACAAGATTATCGGACATTGAGGATAACTCGGCACCGATATTTATCAGTTCAAAAATCAGTTCTCTCTGATGCTCAAAAGTAATCCTTACCTGTTCTACCATGAGTACAACTCTTCCTATTAGTTCCTTAAACACAACACTGGTAAACATTACCGGGACAAGCATCGGAGCTGCTGCTTTAATTATTGCAAGCGAAGGAGGAATAAAATCTGCAATAGATCCGTAAATATTAATCAGCTGAACAACAGCTATTGACAAAAAAGCTGTTATCAGCCTAAATTTATAACTTTTTCTGAATCTGACGAGATAATAAACCGCAAAGATCAGTATAGAAATAAAAAATAATGAAAATAACAACTGCAGGCCCGACTTCCAGAACTGCATCCCCTCCGTGAAAACTTTCAGCCAGTAAATCTGCATAACAACATATATCACACCCGAAAGAACCATACCTGCGTTAATCAGTTTACGAAACCTCTCTCTGTTGGAAACAAAATCAAAAATGAATGCCCTGGTCAAAGACAAAACAACAACCGCAAACAGGGAATTAAAAATAAGAGGAAAAAATTTCTGTGTAATTTTTACATTATAAAACGCGTCAAGAATAAAAATTAAAGCAGTACACCCGCTTATAGTTGTTATGCTGCATGCTGCCGTCAGTTTATAGACAAGGGTTTTGTCTTTAGTCCGGGTGAACTCCGCGGCAAGAATATAAAGCATCATTGCAAAAAGAATTGTCTGGCTGAAATAGAGAACTGCCTGCCCTGCCGGGCTTTCAAGGAAACTGATCAATCCCATATAATATGCTTATACCCGGCCTTTCATCATCCAGATATAACCTTTATATATATAAAACACCCCGATGAGTATTATTGAGATTGAAAATATAATTTTAATTAATCTCTCCGGCAGAAACCGTGAAATATACGGACCAATCTGGCCGCCCAGTATTACACCGGTTCCTGTAAATATCCATATCTCCCAAATAATAAATCCGGCATGGATATTAAGAATTGTTATAATCCAGTCCGCGGTAGCTTCAATCATAATTGCTGTGGCATTGGCTTTTCTTGTTTTAAGATTTAACCCCTTCTCAAGCAGAGGTTGAGAAATCTCGCAGACTCCGGTTCCTGTAGCTGCGGAAAAAAATCCGCTGACAGGCGGAATCCACATAAAGGGATATATATCCTCAACAGGAACACTCTCCCTTCTGCCGAAGGATTTTTTAACAGCATTAGCAAACTGCATTGTGGCGATAAAAAGAATAATAAAACCAAGTATAAGTTTGAGGAGATCTCCATTTATAACAATAAGCGCATGATTCCCGAGAACTATTCCAGGTATTGTAAGCATAATCATTGTGAATGCAATCGGGAGATCGACCATTTTATAATAGATATATCTTATGGCTCCGCTGGTCATGCCGACAGTCTCTGTTGCTATGCCGGTAGCGATTGCACTCTGGATCGGAATATTCAGAAAAAGGTTATATATCGGCTGAAATAAAACTCCGCCCGAAAATCCTGATGAATTGGCAAGTATCGCAATAACAACCGCCACGGGGAACATATACCAGTACTCAAAACTCATTATTCATTTTCCTCGGAACTTAACTTTATATCGTACTGATCAAGCACCTTGTCGAGTTCTCTCTGATTAATTTCTGTATGTATAGCATAGGTTTTATACATTTTAACAAAAGTTTCAAGCGCGCCAAGATCTATGAGCATCATATTAAGGAGCTTCACTACATCAGCGCTGAGTTTCATCATCTTTTTAAAATCCGAAACTTTCATTGCCCTGTTTTCAATTATTGTCACGGCATTTTTTTGTGAGATAGAAGCGATGGCATCTGCAGCCTGCTGAATCTTGCTTTTATACTTTGATACTTCCTGCCTGATTTCCATGATCATATTATTCAGATTGATGTTCATATCATTTATGAGCGTTGCAATCTGCCCTATTTCATCATCGGACATTACCGGAACAGTTACCGTAAGATCTCCATCCACAATCTTTTTGGTCGCCTCAACTATACCGTCCATAGGAGAGACGATGTCTTTCGCAAACATGATGAAGGCACCGATAATACTTGCAAACACCACAAGGAGGAGAAGTACCATTCTGTTTCTCAGGTCAATGATGGGATCATTAATTACACTATTGATTTTTTCAACATTAACTCTTTTAATATATGCTTCAGGTATTCCATTCTGAACTTCAGTCATTACATTATTCCGGATGTCATTCCTGAATTTTGCAGAACTGAATTCAAATATCATTTCAATGCTGACTGAAATTGAAACAATCGCGATCAGGATAAAATAAAGAGTTAATTTCTTTTTTAAACGGGATTTCTCCCTTTTCAGCTGAATCATTTATAATCCTTTCAACGGAATAAAATTCAGAAAATAAAAATATTTATCTTTTAATTTAAGCAGATGTAATCAAAAAAGCAACAGAATTTTATTAATACGGAGAGAAACATTTATTAAAACTCCGGAAAAGATCATCACGGCTGAGCAGTCCGCTCTCATTATAGAAAGCAGACGATCTCTGCATCTTCCACTGGTCCTTCGGCGAATAGATATTATAGTACACCGAAGGGAATACTTTTAAGTCATTGCTTTTCAGAAAGGAAATAGTTTCGTTTATCTCGGCTGAACTCTGTCCCGGAAGTCCGAGGATAAAGTATCCTCTGACGTTCATGCCGTGACGGCGCGCCGATTCCGCGATACTTTTAAACTTTGCAGAGCTGAAAGGCCTTCTCTCGCTCTTTTGTATATCTTCAGAATGCGTTACCAGAGATATGTTCAGTTCAACAAATCCGGCCTGTTTCATAAGTGAGATAATTTCTTCATCAACTTTTTCCAGCGAGATTCCATTCATCGCAGTAAATTCGGGAGAGATTCCATTTTTCTTTCTCGCTCTGATCAGCAGTTCTAAAAATTCATGTGCCCGTTTTTTTGTAGGAAAAATGTTGTCATCCTCAAAATTAATTATTCCTGCTCCAAACTTTGTTATGCACTCCGAGATTTCATTCATCACGTCTTCAGCCGCCCGTTCCCGCCGTCCGTCACCCCAGATAATTTTCCCCGTACAGAATGTACAGCGGTTAGGACATCCCCTTGAAGTCAGCATAGAGACAAAAAATTTTTTGTATGCTTTAAAATCTCTCTCAATAAGTAACTCTCGCGCCGGATAAGGTAAGAGAGAAACATCCGGCTTTGACAGATGTATATTTTTTTTTATTTCACCATTACTGCGGTAAACAAGGCCCGGTACTGACTGAAGATCTGTTCCGTTTTCAATTGCGCGGAGAAGTTCAAGTGACGGGATCTCCCCTTCACCGCAGATTACAAAATCGGCACCTGTATCATTAAGATAATATTCAGGATAGAGCGACGCATGGTAACCGCCGACTGCAATGTAAGCGCTCTTAGCGTGTTTCCGTATTATCTCAATCACCCGCTCTGTCTCCATATAGTATGTAGTAAATAGCGATGATATGAAGTATATTTCAGCCGGAGAATTTTTAATCTGCCTGTCAATCTCCTGCCAGCTCATTCCGTAGTGAGCATAATTTTTATAGGGAAACCGGAGTTTGGGATCAGGACTGTTAATATAAGTTTCAAGATAGCTGAACTGCGGCGGAAGTTCCATGATACTTTTTTTTCCGCTGTGACAGTTCAGCAGAGAAGGATTGTATCCTGCAGCTTTCAATGCTGCGGCAATATAAAGAAGCCCAAGGGGCTGACGCCGTATCCCGGTAACATAAAAATCTTCTATAGGCGGATTTATCAGAGTTATTTTCATTTTATTATTGCGTAACCTTAATAGGCTCTGCAGGGACTCCCTAATGTTTATGCCTGTGATGCATATCCGGCCAGTGGGGATGCGCATGTTCTTCGTTCTCATGTTTATGAAGATGTTCATGATATGAAATTTTTTTATCATGATGATGTTCATGGTGCATATCGTCATGCCTGTGAAAATGAGTATGCTCAACCTCATGGTGGTGATGATAATGCTCATGTTTTTCAAACATAAAAAGTATTATTGAAAAAACAAATAGTGAAAATGAAACGATCTGCAGTTGGCTTATGCTTTCCGATAAAAATATCATGGAAAAGAATACTCCGAAAAACGGAGCGCTGGAAAAAATTATCTGGCTTCTGATTGCACCAAGCTTCTGTGCTGAAATTATATATAAAACAATACTTATACCGTAAGATACACTCCCGAGAAGAAGCGCATAGAATATAAATTCCGCAGAAATTAACCTGTCAGAAAAATAATATCCGGCAAAAGTATTAAGAGTTCCCGCGAATAATCCCTTAATAAACGTACTCTGAACTGCTGAAATTCCGTCGATGAGTGCGGTGAAATGATTATCAAATCCCCAGCATACGCATGCTGAGCCGACAAGTACCGCAGAGATAATTCCAGAATGGCCTTCGTTCACGGTAAGTATCAATCCTGAAACCAGGGCAAGCATTACGCCAAGCCATCCTTTAATCCCTAAAAAATCTTTGAAAAATAGAAATCCCAAAACAGTTGTTGCCGCCAGTTCAAGGTTGAGCCACAATGAAACAGAAGAAGCTGAGGCAAACTTCAGTCCGGATAAAATTAATATCGGGCCCAGAATACCGCCCAGTACTATAGAACCTGATAGTCTTATTTTATTACTGCGGTTCAGGTTAAGCAGATGAGGGAACTCGCCTCTCACAAGTATTACGGGTAATAATCCTGTTGACGCGCCAAGATATAGAAGTCCGGCAAGAAAAAAAGGATTAATATCATTGAGCAGAAATTTGTTTACAGGAGTAGTTATTCCGAATAAGGCAGCCGAGATAAGTGCAAGTATTATCGCTGAGTATTTGATTACGATGGTTTTCATTAGATTATCTGACAGATCCTGCATATTTCTATTTAAATCAGGCCGTATTAAATTCAATTCTTTTTACGATGATATCGAAGCCGGTATGCCTGAAATTATGATTGTGTCTTTTTAAATTCCTTCATCATTTCAGAATCATTTACCGAATTGAATTCTATAATATTCCGCAGATGAATAAACGAATCAAATTCAATTTCTTTGAAATTTACTGCTACACCTTTCGATTCGTTCCTTACTATTACACCGTTGATTTTAAGGCTCAACTCGGAGGTTGTTCCGGAAAGATATATTGAAATATCAACATCAGTATCAACCGGAATTTTCTCTGCAGTATTTATGAATATACCTTTTATGCTGAGATTTTCAACATCCCCGTTAACGGTGTGCCCATCATACTCGATTGAAGCATTAACATGGAAAACAACCCTGGACTGATTTCTGTCATCCATAAAATTACATCTCCTGGCATCTTGACTTTAGCGTATAACAACATTAACAAAATCATAAAATTTTATCAAGTAATGAATTTAAATTTTATCAACTAATTATGCCGACAGTTATTTTTAAACCAGTTATAATCCGTAAAATATTTGATTTTTAAAGTCTATAGTGATTATATTAACCCGATCTTCCGCTGCAATTGGAGTAATAAAAATGACAACGAAGTTTTTATCCTTATTCATACCGATGTTTATACTTATGGATTTTATTGGGACTATTCCATTATTTATTTCTCTTACTAAAAAATTTTCACAAAGAGAACGAGTAAGAATAGCCTTTTCATCATCAGCTATAGCAGGCATAATAGTTCTTGTTTTCTCCATACTGGGGAGACAGATTATGAACTATTTCAATATATCAATAGAAGCGGTTAAAGTCGGCGGGGGTTTACTTCTTCTGTATATTGCCTTCCAGATGATTCTCTCAACTCATTCCGGTGATGAAAAAAACGGCCATACAAAATTGAGGAACATAATTGTATCTCCTCTTGCTATTCCGATGCTGGCCGGCCCGGGGAGTATGACCTTCGGAATGATCTCATATCTTGGTTTATATCAATGGGATAAGCTGTATTTAATGTCATCTATTTTGTCTGCTGTCGTCATCGGTGCATTACTCCTTTCGGCATCATCATATATTGAACGGTTTCTAGGTACCGAGTTCACAAAAGGGATGGAAAAAATTATGGCAGTACTCGTATCATTCATCTCTCTTGAAATGATGATGAGCGGTATCAAAGCATATTTTTTCTGATAAGTGTAATTGAACCTGGTAAATCGAATCATAGGATAACTTTCTGATGAAAAAACTAAACTCATTTCTGCTGATTCTATTATCCGCTTTGCAGATTTTTATATCAGCGTCATGTACAGGGAGAGAAAATTTAAATACGGGAAATGAAACCGGTTATACTGCCGGTCAATATACTGTTTATATAATTAACAACAATCTTCACACAGGAATAGTGATCCCGGTCGATGACGATTCTTCACAAACAATCACCGCGTTAAAATATTTTAAAAATTTCAGATTCACTGATATCGGATGGGGAGAGGAAAAATTCTACCAGAATCCGAAGGACAATTTCTGCATGGGAGCAAGAGCGGTTCTTCTTCCCAACACAAGTGTAATCCGGATAGAAGGTTACAGCAATACTGCTGACAGTTTCATCGGCTGGAGTGATTATACCGTGAGGCTGACTCTCTCGAAAGATCAGTATATTAAATTAATCAGATTTATTGAAAACAGTTTTAAAAAAAATACCGGGGATACGCTTTTTATTACATCAGAAAAATATTCCGGTGAAATTATTTTCTTTAAATCTGTGTACAGATACTGCCTGTTTAATACATGCAATACATGGGTCGCAGAAGCTCTTAAAAGTTCAGGGTTAGACGTGTCCCCTTTTTTTATAATTACCGCAAGTCAGCTATATCGTGAAATCAGAAACCAGGGGACGGTCTTAAAACCTTTGAAAGGATTCTAAAAATTAAAATTTTTTCTATCACCTTTTTTCCAGAATTCAAATTTTCTATCGGCCAGTTCAGAGGCATTTCTGCTTCTCTGTTCTTTGTTGTGTATATCAGGAAAATTTTTTAGAAACTCATCAAGATTATCAGCAACCGCATAAACACGCGGCCCTTCAAAATCAAAAATAAGTACAGGCATCATCTCTTCAGAATTATCCCACACAAGGAAGCCTTTCGGTTCAGGAACTTCGGGATGATCAAAATAAGCCAGAGGGATATATATATTAAACTCTTTCGTCCAGGTATCCTTAATGTCTTTAATACCCTGCGCCGCCCCGAGTTTAAAAACATCAGCGAGCAGCTCGTCAACAAAGTGAAGATGATAAAGGCCGCTTATAAATCCCGTGAAGACTGCCTGGCTCTCCTCGCACATTAAATATTCTTTTTCAATGATAAACTGCTCATATCTTGCGGGAAGAGTAATTTTATAACTCTCAGCCATTTTTGATAAAAAAGATTTTTCGTCCATTTCAGGTATCCTCCGGTTATCAGCCGTTTATATAATTTTCAGAACTTGATTGCTTCTAATATCATTCCGCCCGATGCGCCTGCAATCACAATAATCCATGGAGGTAATTTAATAAAAAACAGCATCCCGAACAACAAAACTGCAAGAGCAAGGTCATATTTTGAAAAAATTGCAGATATCCAGACCGGATTATATAATGCGGCGAGCAGTATGCCGACTACACCCGCGTTGATTCCCGTAAGCGCACCCTGAATTTTAGAATTGTTCCGCAGCATATTCCAGAAAGGGAGAGCTCCAATAATTAAAAGGTATGCCGGCAGAAAAATTGCAATCAGTGCAATAAGCGCAAATTTTATCCCGCCGAGCATTGCTCCGAGATAAGCCGCAAAAGTAAATAGAGGCCCGGGAACTCCCTGAGCTGCACCATATCCCGCAAGGAAGACATCCCTGGTAACCCATCCGGTTGGAACAACTTCATGCTCAAGAAGAGGGAGTACAACGTGCCCGCCTCCGAAAACGAGAGAACCGGAACGGTAGAAGCTGTCCGCTACGGAAATCATTTGATTGCCCGACATGTTACGAGCCACAGGAAGTAAAACCAGCAATATAAAAAAAATGGTTAAACATAAAACTGCTGTTTTTCTGGACACCGGTACCTGAATTTCAGTAATTACCGGAAGTTCCTTTTTCCTGTAAAAAAATAATCCTGCTGCTCCTGCTGCAGCGATAATAATAATCTGGTTAAAAGCAGACTGCCAGAAAAGCAGTATTATAAAAACTGCGATTGCTATTAGCGGACTGATCCTGTCAGTGATGAGTCTCTGCCACATAGTCAGTATCGCCTGCGCGACAATTGCCGCAGCTACAATTTTAAGTCCATGAAGCCAGCCTGATTCAATAATATTAAATCCCCGGAGCACAAACGCAAAAAGTACCATCATTACAGCTGATGGAAGTGTAAAACCGCACCATGCTGCGATCCCGCCTGTAAGTCCCGCGCGGAATGTTCCTATTGCGATACTGATCTGTGTGCTCGCCGGTCCTGGCAGAAACTGGCAGAGTGCAACAAGATCGAGATAACTCCTCTCATCAAGCCACTTCCTTTTATCCACATATTCATTATGGTAATATCCCAGATGCGCGATTGGCCCGCCGAAAGATGTTAATCCAAGTTTCAATGACACTGCAAATACTTCAAGTATCGCTTTTATCAGAGATTTATTTTCCATAATTCCTCACGGTGCATAGATAAAAAATTTAGTAACTGCTTAACATTTTATATCAACTAATTTTTGTACGCACGATTTACGGGAGCCGAGTCAGAATGTAGAACCACTGAAACCATTGATCAAAAATTTTCTCTATAAACAGAATATAACATTATTGTACGAAATGCTGTATTAAAATAGTCTCTCCCGGATAAACATATTTAATATTTTTATGAACAGACTCTTTCTGTATTTTTAAATGAGTGCCGTAATAGATAATTTTTCCTTCACTGTGAGGAATTGCTTTTTCTATAATGTCCTGCTCTGACATATGAACTTTTACGGGATCGGCAGGTTCACCATTCAAATCAGTCAGGATTATTCCGGGAAATAATTTTACCTGGTTAAGCAGATCATCGTTCCACATTGTATCAGCAAAATATGTGAAAACTATATGTCCATTCAGGTATAGTGAAAATCCGTAAGTTTCGATGAAATGGTGCATCGGAAATATTTTCAGGGACGTATTGTTATCTATAACAATATTACTTCCAGGCCCGAGTTCGTTAAAGATAAAACTGTTTTCAATCCAGCTATTTACCGGATGATTTTCTCCCAGTGCAAGCCGGCATATCTCTTCAGTTTTATATTTTATCCCCTGCGGCCCGGCGATTTTAATTTTCCTGTCAGCAGTTCTGCCGCCGGAATTAAAGAATAATCTTAGAATAAGAAAAGGGAGACCAAAGTAATGATCTCCATGAAAATGAGAAATATAAATAATACTCAGTTTTGCGATATTTACTTTTTCTCTGAAAAGAGAATTCATTATATCAGGAGGAGTTTCAGCAAGAAAAAAATCATCTACCAAAAAAGAATTATAGGGAAGCCCATCATTAATCGCTCCGCCGTTTCCTAATATCCTGATTTTCATTTTTTTCTCCTGATATCAGAATATTACATTATTAACTGCCGCCAATCAACCTCTTAATTCATTTTTGAAATAAATTCTGCGGGGAGAGTTCAACGTCATATATCTCTGCAGCTGTTTTTAACAGTGTTGCCGGGCAGCTGATATCATCGGCCCGGTAATATTTACGGACTCTCTCCCCAATTGTAAAATCCGGTTTCATACTCATCAATCCCTGTATTAAAATTCATCTACCGGATTAAGCGGCACAGGAGGATATATCTGTCCATGAACCGGAGGCATGGAGTTATAAACCCAGTCTATTTCCACTGTACCTCTATTCACAAAATTTGATCTTTTGTATCCCTGAAAATTTCCTCTAACCAGAACACTCTCCATATCAAGAGTCATCGCGAAAACAGCAACCTCGGCACCTTCAGGTATTTTTTTCATCTCATCAGAATATGCTGCCGGTGAAAAAACAATTGATTCCGATGAAGCGGCACGGCACTGTATTACAGGAATGATCTCCGGGTAACCATCATCACCCACATAAGCAAGGAATTTAAGTGAATCCATTCTGTTAAAAAATGAAATTGATAAATTACTAAGAGGATCGACAGAAGTCTTCTTTTTAACTTTACCGGATAACCGCGTAAGAAGAACGGATAAAATAATCTTAATCAACGGGAGAGATTCCTTACCTCCACACTCAATCATATCAAGATAGTGAACTGTATTTATTCCAAAATATGTATTATACCTGAACATCGGTTTTTCATTATACATTATATATTCAGGGCCTTCTTTTTTTCTCTCTTTCCAGAGGGACTTTCCGCGCCACAGGCTTTTATCCATGGTCATCATCAGGAACGCGCTCTTCGGATTATTCCGTACATGCCATTTGGAGAGGCCGTAGCTGAATTCGCCGAATACAAGTTTATCGGCGCCCAGAGGCTGGATAGACGTAATCAGCGAGATGTGAGGAGCACCTTCACTGTTTACCGTAGCAATGAGACCGATCTTTTCGGCCGGTTCAAGTTTTTTTATTTCATCTTCAGTAAAAGTTTTTGTTGTGTTCATTTTTACTCCTCCTTTTGTTTTGCCCTCGCCCGGCCATTCCTTATGGCCGGCAACACTCTACCGGCCATAAGGCGGGGAGAGTGTGCTCGTGCTTAAGCATCGAGCTGGTGAGGGCATAAAATTTTCTATAACTTCTTATTCCCTGAAACTGTTGCCCCGCTCCACGAAACTATCTCCGGTTCCAAAACCGAGTATCTCGCCGCATCAGCAAGTTCTTCCATAAATGATTCTTCAATCAGCGGTGTTTTTTCAAACTCCCATTTTTTTCCAAGCCGTATGTACTTATCAGCACATAAATTATTAAACGCGCAGAGATCCCATCGCTTTACAACTCCCGGAGGAAGTGACGAGATAAACTTTCCTATCCCGTCAATATTTTCTATCCGTGCTGTAGTGTCGGGAATAACTGGAGTACGTATCCATATTTCACGTGGATAGAGATGTCCTTTAACATACTCCGCAGTCCGGATAAGATTTTTCAGAATCTTTTCGTTGCTGCTGCCTGTAAATTTTTTATGCAGATTAGGGTTTATTTCTTTTAGATCGTAGAGAACAATATCAGTATAAGGAAATATACTATCAAATACAGAATCGGTAAATAAACCGCATGTATCTATTGCTGTATGAATTCCTGCAGCTTTAAGTTCCATAAGCAGCGCACCTGCAAATTCAGCCTGAAGAGTGCACTCACCGCCCGAAATTGTCACTCCTCCTGATGAGTTTTCAAAATACGCCCGGTCTTTTATGATCTCATCAAAGAGATCTGTCACTTTCATTTTCTTCCCAAGAAGTTCAAGCGCAGTCGTAGGACACTGCTCGGCACACAAACCGCATCCGGTGCAGATTTCTCTATCTATTGTTATTCCGCGCTCCGTACTTGCTATCGCTTTCCGATGACAGGCCGTAACACATGTTCCGCAGCCGATACACCTTACACCCATCCAGTGAATCTGTGGCAAAGGAGAAATGCTTTCCGGATTATGGCACCAGATACATGACAGAGGGCAGCCCTTCATAAAAACCGTAGTGCGTATCCCCGGGCCGTCCTCTGTGGACATCCTCTGTATTTCAAGAACTGTCCCCTGCAGTTTATTTTCTGATTTAACCATCGGCATAATCCTGCCGCCTAAATTTTACTATGACTTAATCTCGCAATAACCTCATCCTGGAGCTCCCGCCCGATCCCGGTAAAGTATGCGTTATACCCTGTGATCCTCACAAGAAGGTGCCTGTAATCTTCCGGATGTTTCTGTGCGTCACGAAGCATGTCAGGATCGAGAATATTTATCTGAAGAGCTGTACCTCCGTTTTCAATATATCCGCGCAGGAATGCCTTGAATTTTTCACGATGCTCACCGCTCCGCATGATTGATGGATTGAATGTAATTGTATGGCTTGCACCGTTTGGAAGGAGGTTAAGATATCCTAGAAATGATTCGGGATTATCATCAGACTTACCGCCAAGAGCTTTGCCGACTGAATTTGAATTTGAAGTGGGGCCGTTTATATCTGCACCATTAGAAGGACAGATAGCATTTGAAAGGAACTGGCCTCTTGCCCTTCCATCGGGGCTTGCAGCCATTATATATCCGTCTCCTGCCCAGTAGTTCCAGCTGAGCATACCCGGTCTGAACTGTCTTCCTGTTACGCCTGTTTTATATTTCCATGTTTCGTCAGTCCAGAGTTTCATAACCCTTAAAGCCATTGCATCAGCTTCATTGTCATCTCTTCCGTATTTCGGCGTTTTATTTTTTGCCATTGCCTGAAGTATGTTATTATTTTGCCAGTTGTTTCTCAAAGCATCTACAAGTTCATCCATAGTACAAAGTTTTTTATCAAACACAAGGTACTTCACTGCGAGGATTGAATCTACAGTTGTAGCGTATGTCACAGCTTCAATAGTAACCATACTGATCTCCGCTCCGCCTCTGGTTATGTCCAGGGCTTTCTCCGCACATCCTTTAACAAGGCAGGATAAATATGGGGTAGGATGGTATGCTGCACGGAGACTTTCAGATTTTTCGTAGAGTTCCGTTATTTTTTTTACAATATATTTTGTCTGAGTTTCATACGCGTTCCAGAACTCTTCAAAAGTCCTGAATTTCCGGGGGTCTCCGGTTCGCGGGCCGTCCTGAATTAATTTATCTGCAATCCCGGTAATCGGGTCAACAAACTGATTCATATCCTTTCCGCCTGTAAGTGTAAGCTCCACCGCTTTCAGAAGATTCAGATTATTATCAACTGTTCCGGATCTGTCGTTCCCCGCCATGGTGTTTTCAAGGCAGCCGACTGGTGCGTAGTCATGTACGTTTGTTTCATTTATCAGTTCTGTTATCCCGGATCTACGCCCTTCAAGTATCATCCCTGCCATTGATCTTTCGTCAAAATTCAGCAGAAACGGGGCTCCCTGACTTCCGGAAATCATATCTACGACTTTGTCGAGAAGTTTGCCGGGAGTATTTCTATGGAGCCGCACATTCGGTTTTGGTTCAAGGATAGGCGACATCTCATCAATAACTTCAAGTATGGCGTATGTCAGGTCATTAGACTGATCCTCTCCATCCGCCCCGCACCCCGCAAGAGTCAGCAGCTGTCCAAAGCCCGCGGTGATCCCCTGGTTACCTGTCCTGATCATTGAATCGTAAGCGGTATTTGCATGCATCCAGAAACACCGGAGAATCTCCTTCCCAAACTCCCTGTCCATTCCGTTCATGAGTGAATGTTCCCAGTAGGGAAACATATACTGATCGATTCTTCCGAAAGACACGCCAGGCCCCGGATAGTTCTCATCACTCATAACCAGCATGTGATTCAGCCACAATGACTGTACGGCTTCCCAGAAAGTAACAGGCGGTTCCCATGGAACTCTTGAAAGAATCTGCCCCATCTGAATTAGTTCATTGCTTCTTGTTTTATCTTTTTCAGTCTTTGCCATTGAGATGCAAAGCTCCGCATATCCTGCTGCTACATCACGGGGCATCTCTGAAGCAGTGATCATCGCACGGAGCTGGCCTCCCGTTTCACCCTTCTTATCTTTTAAAGAGAGGCTGATATACCGGTCTGTAAGCTCTTTATGAATCCCTTTCCATCCCAGATTCAGGGCCTTCTCATATCCCGGTATCAGGTGCCCGCTTGTCGCGCCGGAGTTCCCGTAACCATGATCATGGAACTTTTTCATCATCGCCCTGGAACCATTTTTTCCGTATATCATTTTATTACGCGTTTTTGCCTCTTTCTCTGTCAGGCAATGCGATGTCATTATATTAAATCTCGCTCCCGCGACGAGGTCGCCGGGAAGGATCTCTTTCGGAAGGTACTTTACCATTACTTCACGGTTGAACCATGCTCTTCTTTCAGGGAGAGTCCATTGCCAGAAATCTTCGTGCAGTTCAACCTTTCTTGCGGATAACCTGTAAGAGGAGTATATTGTCTGCATCAGGGCGTAGGTTTCAGGCACTATATAGAATGTCAGTTCATTATACTGCGCGTCCCATGGTGTACCTGTAGTCCATGAAGTTGTTTCGTTATTCCAGTTACGGGATGTTCCTTTGAAGTAGTAGTCTCTTAGCCATTTAATGCGCGGAGTCAATCCTTCGGGCTCCCTGATTTTAAATTCCTGCTGAACTGCCGGTGATCCTGCCATAATATTACCCCGCTATTAATTTTTTTGAGATAACGATTCTTTAAGATGCGCTTCACCATGAGCTATTATAGCTCTCATTATTTTTACTGCCGCTTTTTCATCTTTTTTTTCTATTGCTTTAAAAAGTTTTTCGTGGTGAGCAAAAACAAATTCTACAAGTGAACTGTCACTGAAAAATTTACGTGTCAGATTGGTATAAACTTCTTTGAAAGAATTCAGCATCAGAGGATAAATCATGTTGCCCGATGATATTGCTACAAGAAGATGAAACTCAAAATCGAGAGATGAAATTTTTTCCAGGTCAGACCTGCCAGTCTTTTTCTCCTGCTCTACAATTAATTTAAATTCGTTTATATGTTCTTCACTGCGGTTTACAGCGGAAAGAGCAGCTGTTTCAGTTTCAAACAGTACCCTCATTTTCAGCATGCTTTCAAGGATGTCCGGGCCGAGTGTCCCGTTTGAGTATTCAACGAGTGAGTTCAGAAGAGTAAGAGAACCGTTGCGCCTGTAATCATTTACAACAGAACCTGCTCTCGGTTTCATTTTCACAAGGCCGCGCGCTTCAAGTTCAATAAGCCCTTCATGCACAACAGATCTGCTCACACCAAGCTGTACTGCGAGTTCCCTCTCAGAGGGGAGTTTTTCACCTATAGATATCTTTTCTGACAGAATCAGTTCTTCAAAACGGCGGATGAATATATCAGCAAGACTTTCGGTTTTCAGCGGTTTAAGCAGTTCATTCATTTTTTAATCCTCAATGGCGTCTGGTAATACCAGATACCATTGAGGATTATTTGTCAATACATTTTATAATTACTTAACCAGGGCATAAACTTCATCTTTCTTAACAACACGGGCAAATGTCCCGTTAAGTGCCGCTAAAAATGAATTCTGCACATCCGGCGCTGCTATTTTAAGATTATCTATACTCAACTCTCTTGTAGCACAACAGTCACCGGCAACAATACATTCATATCCGAGGTCAAACGCTGCTCTTACTGTAGTGTCTATGCACATGTGAGTCATCATTCCGGCAATTACAAGTTTTGAAATTTTATTCTCTTTTAAATAATCATCAAGTCCGGTATTACGGAAACTATTAGGATAATTTTTAACGGTTATTTTCTCATCTTTTCCGGGTTTTACGTTTTCATTAAACTCCGCACCGGCAGTTCCGGGAATAAAAAATGATGCTCCGGGTTTCATTGAAATATGCTGCACATGAATCACCGGCATACCTGTTTTACGAAAATATTCCAGCAGCTCTTTTATCTTAATAGCGGCATCCATGCTATTATTCAATTCCATTCTCCCGCCGGGAAAATAATCATTCTGTACATCTATTATAAGTAATGCTGTTTTCATAAAGTTTAACTTCCTTAATTTTAGTAATTTAAAATATCTTTATATCAGAGACCATTCCTGCTTATAAAAATTCCCGCATTAGACGATATATGAATGCTTCCTTCCCGCGTAATAATATTATCCACAAATTCAGTAAATTTTGTTTTTTCATTTTCATTGATAACAATTCTCCCCGGAGTAATATTATTCAGTGAAAATGCATATTCTGTAAGCGGGACAGCTTCGGTTATTACCAATGAATTTTCATATATCTCCAGATCCACCCGGTCGAAAAATTCCTTTAACTGTTCAGCGCCGTTTTCAAGAGAAAAATTTTCAATAGTACTATTTGATCTCTTTCCGCTGCCGGGGATAGATCTGTATTTTCTGACAATGTCTGTCATCTCTTTCATATAATCTTTTTCCATTGTAGTAGTATAGAACGTTCCGTCATTTTTTAATACTCTCCGGATTCCCGATAATGCCTTTCTTCTATCATTAATATGATACAGCATATGATTGGCTATAATTATATCAAAACAGTTATCTTCATATGGAATATTTTCAGCATCCATAACTTCAAATTTTATATTATGCGAACTGTTTCCTATATTTTTCTCCGCATCATTAAGCATGCCGTTTGAAAAATCTGTCAGGGTAATATCCCATGTTTCAGGGATTTTATCTGCATTTAATTTCCATAGTAATCCATTGCCGCATCCTATCTCCAGAACCCTCGCGCCTTCAATTTTATTAATCCTATCAAAAATCCATAAAGGCCAGGGATATTTATTGGTACTGAATTTATAATGCAGTAAAATACGCGCATTATAATTTGATGAGTTTATGTATTGTTTATCTTTCAATATTGACATATTTTAATTCCCGTTTCAAGCGGCATTTCCTTAAATAATTTAACCGGAAGAATATAATTAATCAGATTTATATTCAAGCAGGTTAATTTTTACAATAAATTTCTGATTGATTTTTATTCAATTACATAATTTTTATTAAATTCAGTTTGTTGACAGGTAAAACTTCTGGCCTGAATCTGTATACACTGCCGTTACGCGGTTTAAGGGGAATACCGGAACATGAAAAAAATGATTTCACTCATTCTTGCCATGTCATTAATTAATCTGAGCTGTTCAACACTCAATACAAAAAGTACATATTATTTCCCTTCATCCTCTCTTATCTCCGGAGATATAGACAGTGCGATTCAATCACTTCCGACAGGTGAAGGCGATACTTTCATAACCATTATGGAACGGACCTATCTCAATCTTCTAAAAGGAAATCCTGATATCGGCAAACTGGCAGACTACTCTGTTCTGATCGATAACCAGATCAGGTATAAAATCTCCAGGGAAGCTAAATCTTTTTTCTTTGTGGAAACTCCCGAAGGATATTACGCTTCCGAGCATGAAATTATATGGATGCATTTTCTTCTCAGTTGGGGTTATTCACTCCGGAACGACTTCTCCAGTGCGCGGGTTGAGGTAAACAGATCAGCGGTTCTTTTAAGCAATAAATTCAGTGAAGAGGGTAGATTTGATGACGCTTTTATGCGTGTCATATGCGGAGTTCTCTGGAGTATGTGCGGAGAGTGGGATGATGCGCGGACAGATTTCAGACGCGCGCTTATTTTAAATCCGTCTATGAAATGGATTAAGGAACTGATCAGCATGGAGGAACCTCCAAAAAACCTTACACTTATACTTGGCGGGATCGGATACCAGCCGTACTGGAATCCGAAGGGCGATGCATTTTTACGAGGCTACAGGGATGTGGACTTCAAAGCAATGGGTAATAAATCCCGGCTGACACTCTCCATCCCCGAGAATGTAAATCTTAATTTGTTCATAACTCCGGACGCTGCAGGCTGGTACGCAAGGCATAAAACCCGTAACAATGAAATATCTGATACAATTGATGATGTTAAGTATGCAGAAAAATTCGGTGTAAGTTCGACAAAGATGACTTCAGAGGTGTTGTTTGGAGCCGCAGGAGGTTTTCTTATTTTTGCTCTCTTTGGCGCACTCGGTGTTGGTGTTATTGCGCTTGGATTATATGCCAATTCAGCTGAACTCGCCGGTGTTGGAGTCGGAAGTATAATTTATGGAGGCTACAGCGGAACCGGTTTTGCAACCCGTCATTACAAAGAAGCAGCAAGCACTTATCGAAAAGAAATGAATCCGTCTGATAAGTACAGGTTTGTAAGATTTCTTCCCGAATATTCATGGCTTGGGTGGAGTAAAAAAAATATAACCACACCGCTTAAAGTCAACTCAGGAGATAACTCTTACAATATTTATAACTCAACAGTAATCTCAAACAAAGGAGTAAATACAATAATAGGATACTTTCCCGATGCTGCCCTTAAACATGCAGATTAATTCATTATTACTTCTAGCCGGTTATACTCCTGAGTACAGATTTACGTCTGGTACTTCTTAATCTTTTACCCGGAGCAATGAGTTTCTCCTGTGGGCACTCATTGTAAAAAATTGAAGAATACGAAAGCGGTGTTATTACCTTTCCGAGCTTCACAACAATAACGCCATCGGCTACGCGGATAACAGGCTGGCCTCTAAAGAAACCTCTGCCGCGGTATACCCCGAGAATATCTCCCTGTTCTCCCCGGAACTTCCCATGAAATCCTTCAAGATCCACTACATCACGGGTGACACCCTGGTGATTAATTTTCAGTCTTATACCTATATCCTGGCCGCAGAAAGCACGAAGCTTTCTGTCAATGATATCCACTGTATCATTTTTAAAATCAATATAAGAAGCTTTCCTCGCCATATCCCTGGTAGTCCTGGTCCCGTCGCCATCATTCTGGGGAACACCCTTTACCGTTCCGTCGGCAAAAGCATTAAGGGTATGAATGACGGTACTTATCCCCTCACGGTTAAGGTTTTCCAGGACTGAAACCGGCGTGTCATACTGGTGAATTCTTATATGCTTTGTCCATGAAACAATATCTCCGCAATCAAAAGCATAGTTTACTTTGTGTACAGTGCCGTAGATTTCTTTGCGCCCTTCCAGAATTGCAAACGTATCCGGCTCCATGCCGCGCATCTGAGGAAGAGGTGCAGGATGATAATTTATGAAGCCGAGCGGCGGCATAGAAAAAAGTTCTGACGGTATCCAGTACCCCCACATGGTAACCCCGATATCCGCATTGAATGACCGTATATGTTCAAGCCAGATATTATAAAATTCAATAAACTGTGTATTCTCTGTAAGTGCTGTTTTTATTTTATGAACAGGCTGCAGCAGCTCAAACGGGATACTTATGTAAGGTATAGAATATTTACGTGCAATATCTGCAATGCGGTCCGAAGGATGAATCACAAGACCCGCAATTACATGACGGCTTGCAATCAGTTTCTTAACCAGCAGCTCTCCGTAATCAATACGGCGGTTCGGCCTGTCGAGGCCAAGATAAGCTACTACACGCAAAGAATTTCTTTTGGTATTTTTCCCGGCTATTTTGGAAACTTCTGATGTCATTTTTCCCTCATCTCCAGCGTACCATCCCAGTCTTCAGATACAGAAACTTTTTGGGCATAAGCCGAGGCCGCATTATAATACTTAATTACGACCTTATCCTCTTTGTCCACTGCCAGTATTTTATTAAACTTTTCAATAGCTTCTGTAAACCGTTTCTGCTGATATAGCATTATGCCTTTTTCAAGGACATCCTTTGTCTTTATCTTCATTGATTTCTGTTTAAAAGGAAGAGGGTCGAGCACTTCAAAAACAGCCACCGGATCATTCTTCCCTTTTACCCTGACCTTCCCGAGATTCCTCATAAGATAGCGTTCAGGATGAGCAAGCATGCTGTGGGTCATCTCGCTTATTAGAATGCGCGCCCCATAATGCTTTGTCAGGCCTTCAAGCCGGGATGCGAAGTTTACATTATCCGAGATAACTGTCCCCTCCATCCGTTCCTCTTCTCCGATTATTCCCATCATCAGCTGACCTGTATGAAGGCCAAGCCCGATTTCGATCGGCAGGTCCCCTTTCTTTATACGTTCTTCATTGAACGCGTAAAGGTTTTCAAACATTCCTACAGCTGCTTCAAGCGCATCATCAGCTGAGTGCGGAAATAATGCCATTACCGCATCACCGATGTATTTATCTATAAAACCGTTATTTTTTCTTATGACAGGCCCGACGTGTTTCAGGTAGGAATTCAGAAAATCAAAATTTTCCTTTGGAGTCATATTTTCCGACAGAGATGTAAATGAACGGATGTCGGAAAACATCACCGTCATGATCTTCTGAACCTGGTCGCCCAGCTGCACCTGAGTTACACTCTCTTTATCCAGATAATGCAGAAATTGCTCAGGCACAAAACGCTGATAGCCTTTATTCAAATGAACAATTTCATTTATATAATTAAGAATATATTCCGACATCCGGTTAAAACCCCTGGCAAGATCGGAAACTTCATCGTTGCGTTTCCCGATTTCAACTTTAGTCTCCCACTCCCCTTTCGAAAGCCTGGTAACACCTGTACTAAGGCGTTTGATAGACACAAGCAGTATATAGGTTACAATCGTCAGGAGTATGACAAACAGCACGGTAATTATGCCTATACGGAGAATCATTTTCAGGACAAGACGGTTATTTGCCTGGGTGTAACTGTAAAGGTCTGTACCGACTTCAATTAATGCAGTTACCTTTCCATCCTTGTTGTAGATCGGGCCTACTCCGTAAAGCCAGCTCCCCCAGACATCACTTACAGATTCAGTAACAATCTCTCCCTTATATGCGCTGCGGTAAATGCTCTCGGGATCATCAAAATATGTAAAAGGATAATAGATGCCTATACCGCCGTTGAGATACATGCATCCGTAAATGTTGTCATCATAGACACGGTAGATCACAAAATAAAATCCCCTGTTCCACTCATCACTGCTGTAATTAAATGCTCCAAGGAGAGAAGTTCTGACCCTGTTGTACGATTCTCCCAGATAATCTTCATGCCTGGTTATTTTTTCCAGATCATCAGTATTGATTACTTTCGGTGCGACCTGTACCATCAGGGATATTTTTTTTGTTAATTCACTTTTGTAACGCCCGGCAAAATCTTCTATGATCAGGTTAGCCGGTATAGCTACAGAAACAACAAGCATCGGCACAAAGATCAACACCTGTTTGACCATTAGAGGAATGCGGCGCTTGAGTATATTCAGGTAGATATATGTTCCGGATATAAGTATCCATAAAACTGCTATCGCAAAAACTGCCCACATTAAAACTTTTAAAATTACATTTTTTAATGACAGCTCTCCTCCATCGGAGTAGCGGGCAATACTCCTGCCGTCAGGTGACATTACTACAATAAAATAATCGTTACATGTTGTAAGCATTCCGGCTTTGTTTATACTCAACCGGTAATATATGAACCTGCCGGTCTGGAACCCGGCTTTTTCTATTTTCTCTTTAGAAAGGATTACATCAACACTCTTATCAGGTTTGATGCGTGAAACAGTCCGGTTTCCCAAATCGGTAAAATATATATTTCCTTTACTGTCGGCTCCTACCCACCATGGTATTGAAAGCCCTTCTTTATGTTCATCTGCTGAATACATCAGCATTCCTTCTCCGTGGTCTTTGGATCTGTATATCATGCCTTTTTTTGTTGAATACACAATTGATCTGTCATTCAGGCGGACTGCTCCGGAAACAAGAATATTCGCATTACTTAAATATACACCCGTACTCCGTTCGAGCGAACCCTGCGGCTGAATAATCCGTATTGATTGAATGCCCTTCCCGTCAATGTCAAACCATTCTATTGCCTGTTTATCCGTCCGCAGCCCTGTAAATTGTCCCCGCTGAACAAGGTTGGTCTTCCTTTCATCAGGTCCGTAGCTTTTTGAATAGATAACCTCTTCGAACTTACCACCTGAACTGTACCTGATAATCTCCTCTCTCAGCATAAAGAAGCCTTCACTGTCAAGCACACCATTTAAAACATAAAGCTTTCCGTTCTCATCAACTGCAATTTCGTATGCATAAAAGAATGAACCGGTATCTCTCGAACCGCCTTCTATAATCCATGAGAGGTTCCCCTTCCCGTCAATCTTCACAATACGCCTCATTGAACGGTCAATTACATAATTGTTCCCTTCATGGTCTGTCACAGCATAAGATGGATTTTCATAAAGAAGCACTCTATTGAAAGGATTCGAAAACAACTGTGCTGAAAACTTATATGAAAAAATTCCTGCAAGAATGATTGCCAGAACCAGCAATGCAAATAAAATGTAACTCTTCTTTTTCATAAAGCTCCTGTAATCACTCAAACCATATTTAATTGTTCTTCACAATTTCAAACTTCCTCATCCCGGCCTTTACCGGTCAATGAGGAAGGAGTTCCACACTCAGATCTTTTTCTTTGCAAGTAAAACATATATTGCAGCAAGTCCGAAAATACCTGCTGCGATTAATGAAAGCCCCGCAAACTGGCCTAGTATAATAGCTAAACCAAAAAGAATCGGGCCCAGTGTTTCAGCAAATTTAGCCACCATTTCAAAATACCCTACTGCCTGATCCTCTCCGATTGCCTTTGAAACTTTTAAGTCCAGAAAATAACTGTTCTGTGCACTTACACAAAATCCTTCGGTAATACCCATAATTATAATAGTAATAACTGCACCGGCAATATTACCAGTAATGGCTGAGACCAGAATAGCAACAGCCCAGAGCGAGGCCCCTAAAACCATCGCGCTGCGTACACTCATCTGCTTACTGAAAAACCTGCTCAATACCGGACCCAGATAAATAACAAATAATCCGTTCAGAATAAATAACCGCCCGACATTGGAGGATGAAACACCATGAGCCTCTGCAAAGATCGGGAAGAAATAGGTTAAATAGGTACTTGCCACATATCCGGGAATAATAATCAGGAGGAAAAATCCTATTACCAGAGGATCACTAAAAAATGATTTAAAGCTTGTTGTTAAAGATCCCTTAACCGGAGTTTTTACAGAAACATCCTCCATAAATGTCACTTTTTTGAAATACAAAACATTAAATAGAAAGGCGAAAACAAGCACCGCGAAGGCAATATAAAAAACTGTAGCATAATCGAACTTATCCGCGACAAAACCTCCGACAACCGCACCGATTGACAGGCCGACAATCATCGCGGAATAAAAATGAGAATAAGCCTCTTCCCTCATTTCGCGCATTCCTTCAGAATTGATCAGACCGCGCATTGACATGAAGAAAAGTCCTGAACCAAGTCCTGTTACTCCTCTTGCTATAAGAAAACTGATCATTCCTGACGACATCCCGGAAGCAATAAGTCCCGCACCTGTTATTGCAAATCCAAGTTGTGCAACAAAGCGCCATCCCCTTTTTAAAATCAGCGGGCCTGAAAAAATACTCGCAATACCGAAGAAAAACATTTCGCCTGAAATAGGCAAACCAAGAATAAGATTTTTTGAAAGACCGGGTATCGGGTGATAAAATTTTTCCATCATCAGAGGAATAAATACAATAGACATGGTGAGTGCCGTATAAAAGATAAATGTAATCGGACGGGCAAGAAACGCGTCAGTATAATTATCCGCCTGACGGAGTGTTCTCCCTTCGGCAAGCAGAATAATCCTGCGCTCCCGGTGATTGAGCATATCGAGAAAAAATGTAGCTTCAATCATTGCAAGGACGAAAATCACCAGCATCGTAACAACATCAAGGATAACCTCACGAATAAGCCGGTTATTCTCCTGGGTGAAACTGTATTGATCCGCTCCGATTTCAAGCAGGGCTATGACCTTTCCCTCTTTGTTATAAATCGGTCCTATTCCGTAGAGCCAGCTGCCCCATTCATCTGAAGACTGCTCTGTTGCAATTTCTCCCTTATATGCGCGCTGATAAACACCCTCGGGATCATCAAAATATGAAAAAGGATAATAAATTCCTATATCGCCGTTGTTATACATAAAACCATAGAGCCTTTCATTAATCACGCGATAGAGAACAAAATAATAACTGTTGTTCCATTCATCTTTATTATAGTTTAATGATGATTGAAGGTTTTCCCGTATTGTGAGGTAATCTTTTTCAAGGAACTGTTCATGCCGGGTAATTTTTTCAAGACCTGAAGCATCAATCACTTTCGGAATTATCTGCACCATCTGCGCAATCTTGTTCAGGGCTTCTTTCTGATAACGTGCGGAAAAGTTCTGCAGAATAAGGCTGGAAATAAGAACTGCAGACACTCCCGTTACTGTAATAACACCCATCGCCTTGAACATTACATCGGGGATCTTCCGGTTCATGACATCTACATAAAATATTCGTCCAATGAACACGAATGAAATAATTCCTGCCAGAAAAAATAACCAGGACATAAACGCTTTATAAATCATTGAGTCGGGATACTTAAAAGAACCGGCGTTAAGAATAATCTTTCCGCTGCTGTCAAGCGCAACAAGAAATAAATCATTACATGTTGTCAGCATTCCGTCAGGACGCACCGAAAAGCGGTAATATGTATAATCATCAGTTGTGATATTCTGTGATTCAATAATTTTACGGGAAAGTACCGGCAACGCCTTACCATTAACCGGAATCTTCATTATATTTCTGTTTTCGAGATCGGAGAAATAAATCGAACCCGATTTATCTACACCGACATTCCACGGAATAGAAAGTAATCCATTCTGTGAATCTGCAGAATAACGGACTGCAGGCGGGAGCCCCTTTTTCTGTTCAATAATCTTTCCTTTTTTTGTTACATAGACGATAGTTCCATCATTGGCACGGACAGCATTTGAGACCAGCATGTTCGCGTCGGGAAGTTTAACAGTGAGAAAATGATCGATTGTTCCGCTCGAAAGAGTCAGAGCATATGACCAGATTCCAGATTTATCTATATCGAACCAGCTGACTGCACCCTCTTTCACGGAAAGGGAACCTAACTGGCCTCTCTGGGAAAGTGTAGCGACTCTGCTCTGTTCGTCATAAACTTTACTGTAGATTACCCTGTCAAAGGAACCATCAGGCCTATAACGCAGGATCTCCTCCCGGTCCATAAAAAATCCCGATTTATCCAGCACCCAGTTAAGAATATAGATCCGGCCCTCTTCATCAGCAGTAACTTCATTTGCGTAAAAAAAGTTCCCCGGCTCTTTACTCCCCCCTTCAATTACAGAGAGGACAACTCCGTTATTATCAGAGGAAATTACTCTTCTTCTGGACTTATCAATAACATAATAATTCCCCTTTGTGTCAGATGCTCCAAATGACGGATACTCAAATGTGATGTCAGATGAAGCCGGATTTCTTGTCAGGATCTGCCAGTTTCCTGTAAAATAATAAACAGCTGAACCAAGAACCGCTGCCAGCACTATGTTTAAAAATACCTTTTTACTCATTATTCCTCCGTGGTTTGATTCTGTACCTTATGTTATCCGGGAACTTCAATGCAGTTCCCGTTTATTATTTACATCAGATATATTTTTTATTTAAGCATTTCACTTTCAATTTTGTCCTGTATGTATAAAGAAAAATATCCCCTGTATTTCTCCTGCAGAGACCTGATTCGCCAATCATTCTGAGTTACTTTCCCCCTGCACTCCAGGGCACCGCAGCTGCAGCTGAATTCAATTGTAAAGCTGCTCCCTGTAAATTCCGAGAGAGACATGCAGTAATCAAAAGTAATTTCTTCATCCGGTGCAATATCGCGCATTGCTGTTAGAAATATCTGGCCCCGCAATCCGGCATTGGGAGAGCATGAATGGTTAAAATAATCCGTATCTTCAGGGACAAGCGGATTTTTCATATAGAGCATGAAACGCTCTTCAATCTGAAGGGGATAATAACGGAATTGTTCCGGAAGCTTAAGTGTCTCATCAATTGTCATAATGTCGCCACCGAAAATTGCAATACGATCGCCCTTTGCAATTGGAGTTTTAGCATACACCCCGCGCCGGTTAATCGATGAGTTCCGTACTTCACAATTCGGATTCATCCAGCTCGCAATAGTCGGCATAATTTTTCCTCTACGTTTACAATTTCAGATATCTTCAGAAAAATATCCGGATTGATTACAAGTATATGAATTCTTAATTAACAGAATTTTCAGACTGTATATCAATTATAATTCAAAATTGAATATTTTTTAAATTTAAACATAATCTATTGCCCACTGGTTGTCAAATTAAATTATTCCAATTATCCTTCCTTCGCAGTCATCGGCATTTCTGTTTC
Organism: Spirochaetota bacterium; assembly: GCA_035403545.1. GTDB lineage: Bacteria > Spirochaetota > UBA4802 > UBA4802 > UBA5550 > WRGT01. Next base: position 3,210 of record DAONFJ010000002.1, on the reverse strand, counting down.
AATCTTATTAAGAGCCTGCTGAAGGTAATCTGTTTATATTGTTCATCAGGAGTCTGCAGCTGATCACGTTCGTCATTAATATATTGTCGGTATTTTTTGTTCTTGATTATAAACTATGTGTAAAAATAATATCAAAAATACAGTAATAAAGTAACTTATTAATTATGAAGGTCCGGCAATGATTCTCGATTCACATGTACATTTTAACATGATACTTGATGATAACAAAATATCTGAAGCAGATATTATTAAATCACTTAAATACAATAACATAGAATACGCGGTTCAGATATCAGTTGAAGAAAAAGATTTCATCTGGTCGCGTGATTTCGCCAAAAGAAATTATGAAAACGGTATCTTCTATACTCTGGGTATTCATCCGTCATCGCCCGCAGAAGTCCAGAGATTATCAAATCTTGCATCCCTTGCAGAGCAGGAGATGAACGGTAAATACAGCAGGCTCCTTCTGGGGATAGGAGAGTGCGGGCTCGACTACTACCGCATGCATCAGGCTAAGGAAATGCAGGTCTATTCATTCGAAACCCAGATTGATATAGCAAAAAAATATAAGCTACCGCTCATCATCCACTCAAGAGAAGCCATGGAAGATACACTTGAAATTCTAAAAAATAAAAAATACGGCCATGGAATAATGCACTGTTTCGCAGGAGATTCTACGGCAGCAAAACGTGTTCTTGATATGGGATTTATGATATCCTTTGCCGGGAACGTAACTTATAAAAATGCGGAGGATCTTCATGATGCCGCAAAATATGTGCCGCTTGACCGGATTTTAGTTGAAACGGATTCACCCTTTCTCTCACCTGTGCCCATGCGCGGAAAGCCGAATCTCCCTGAGAATATTAAACATACATATAAATTCATCTCATCCCTGAAAAAAGTTCCGCTCGCAAAACTTGAAGATTCAGTAACAGAAAATTTTACAGGGCTCTTAAGAAAATGAAGCTTTTAGAAAAAGGAATTATAATACGTAAAACGGCTGAAACAGACCTGCTGCAGATTTATGCGGAGGGGAGGGGTGAACCTCTATTCCTGAATATGCCATTCGCGTTTACTGCTGAAAATCTTGCAGTGATTTTTGCATCAGATAAATCTATCTGCTTTACTGCAGCCCGTAAAAAAAAAATTCTCGGATTTATAATCGGATCTGTGGAAAATAACGAATCAGTTATTCACTGGATGATGGTTAAAGAAAAATTACGCGGGGCAGGAATAGGACAGGAACTGTTAAAACAATACATGGAAACATCTAAAAAAAACGGAACCTTAAAATTTTTAATTACTGTTTCAAAAAATAATACTGAATCTGTAAAATTCTTTACCGGTTACGGATTTTCCGGGGAAGATACTCTTGTACAACTCAAATTAAAATTTTAGCATTCAATAATTGAATTAGTATTTAAATCAGGTTTCGGCTCCGCTCAACCAGCGTTAAATTTTGCTTCCTGCTGTATTGAGCCTGACGAAATAACCGAAGTGGTGGATATGTTAATTCATTCGTAATAAGCTATAGTAAACAAATTTCAAAATTTTATCTTTATCAGGAAAAATTCTATGCCTCTTCTTATTGACGGTTTTAATCTTATTTACAAATTCCCCGACCTTGAGGCGATGATGTACCTGAGTCAGCTGAACTCCGCCCGCGCCGGTCTTCTTGAGAAGCTGAAGGAGTACCAGAAGCTTAAAAAGACTGCGATCCGTGTGGTGTTCGACGGGAAGAAAGATAAGTTAATCGAAACAAGCAGCGAAAAAATCGGTAAGATCGATGTATATTACTCTCTCGACTACTCCGCGGATTACCTTATAAAACAGTTCATCAAAAAAGACCTGAATCCGAAAATGACAACAGTCATAACATCAGACAAAGACATTATTTTCTATATAAACAGGTTCGGTGCCAGAAACATAACCAGCGAAAAATTTGCTGAAATGGTAAATACTGCATTTAAGGAATATCTTGAAGAACAGGAACTTAAGCATGTAACAGCTGAAAAAGAGAATCCTTCGATAACCGAGGAGGAGATATCATACTGGCAGAAACTTTTCCGGAAAAAATAAAGGAGTAATCATTATGCCCCCGATTGATTATATGAAAGTTCTTGATATTGCCGCACTTACATTGGAGGCAGGCTCACATATTGAACTTAACGCTCTGGACCTCAAACTTTTCAAAGCTTCACTTACCCGGGAAGACGGCAGTGTATTAAGTATTATACTGAAAATAAACGAATATGATCTGGAACTTTCTATAGATAAAGAAGTTCTTGATAAAAAACAATTTCAAGAATGGCTGACTAAATTCGAATTCCAGCTTGAACAGAATTTTTTTAAAAACATTTCACTGGAGAGTCATGGCAACGAAAAGGAATATAAAATAAAAATACTTTTTTAATACTTCCATCTGTTGAAGATTCCTTCAGAATTTTTATGTGCAGCCTTCCTTTCATCCATTAAAAATTAAGAATTATATTTTTTTATTCCTTGAATAAAAATTAAATATCTTTAATCTTGCCCCACACATATAAAAATATTTACCCGGGCATTCCTGCCAAACTATAAAAGAATGAGGTAAATTTATGAGCAATTCAAAAATAAAGCTCACCAAAGATGGCTATATTGCCACTATCACATTATGCGATCCAAACGGTCTTAACCTTATGGACACAGATTTAATTACGGGTTTAGCTGACATTCAGGAAGAGATATCCAAAGACAACCAGCTGAGAGCTGTTATCCTCTGTTCATCCGGGGCGCATTTTTCTGCAGGTGTAGACACTGCGTTTCTAAAAACTGTTGATGCAAGATTCATAAAAGATAACCTGAATTTTCTTCAGAGAACATTCAGCAGATTTCAGGAACTTCCAATCCCTGTAATTGCTGCAATTAAAGGATTCTGCCTCGGCGGAGGACTTGAGCTTGCAATGAGCTGCGATATTAGAATTGCGGCAGAAGGCGCCACTCTTGCGCTTCCTGAAGTAAAATTCGGTCTCACAGCTGACCAGACTGGAACAACAAGGCTCACAAAACTTGTGGGAATAGGCCAGGCAAAAAAACTTATTCTCTGTACCGAGATGATTGATGCTGCTGAATCATACAGAATAGGACTTGTTGAATATCTTGTTAAACCTGAGGAACTTGAAGGAAAGGCATTACAGCTTGCAAAAAGAATTTCCAATCTTCCTCCTTCAG
>DAONFJ010000001.1:0-90324 GCA_035403545.1 Spirochaetota bacterium | reverse complement strand
TATCCTCGTAAAGATCAATTTTGTCCACACGGGTTAAATGTGTCAATTCTTTTTGTGCGTCAGCTTCAGCCATCCCGGCCCAGCTTGCAACCTGCTGTGAAGTAGTATAAAGAGTTATCTCGCCCTCCATATCATATTGCGGATTCTGCTCCGCGAGCATAATAAGTACATCCATAACTTTAACTGAAGGCTCTTCAAGAAGAAGAATCATTAACCGTCTTTTGGCATCATAGATTCTCTTGGAAAATATAAGAAGAAGTTTATACGCCAGCTGGGGATTACCCTGAAGCAGGGTGTCAAAATTATCCCTGTGGAATTTTAAAACTCGTACCTTGTCTATCGCAATTGCGGAAGCAGATCGAGGTTCCTCTTCAAGTATAGACATCTCCCCGAAGACATCCCCCGCGCTGAGAACATCAATAGTTTTTTCCCTGTCATTAATTATTTTTGTAATTTTAACACGTCCCTTCTGGATAAAATAAAATTCATATCCAGGTTCAAATTCACAAAAAATAATCTCATTTGGATTATATTCAACTCCGAATCTTCCAAAAAATTTTTCATCAAGTTCAAGCATAAATGCCACCTAACTCTTCTGTAAAGCCCTGATTTTATCAAATGCCTTTGAATTCAAAGAATCCTTTGGAGAGGCATTGGCTACTTTGTTATAATACGTTATTGCTTTATCCTTCTGCCCTGCTGCTTCAAAAATTTCTCCAATATACAGAAGAGATTCTTTCATCCTTTCCGAATCAGAATATTTTTTAACTATCTCGGCAAAATGTGTCATTGCATTTTTATAATTCTTCAGGTTAAAATAACAGACTCCTGTATAAAAATAAGATTCAATAAATATTTTTTTATCCTGCTGTTTTTCAGGCAATCCGTCCCTTATTATTTCAGAGAATACTTCAAGAGCAGACTTATAATTGTCTGTTTTAAGACTGGCAACTGCGCCATCAAATTTTTCCTTGATTGTCGGCTCAGATTTTGCAGAGTGATTGCTGTCAAGGCCAAAATCACCAAATTCATCAAGAGTATTGTCATCAGAAAGAAAATCATCCATTTCGCTTGAGAGTTCCGAAGATAAGGCCGGCTCATGAGGTTCTGAATCAAAACTGAAATCAGGTTTTACCTCTTTCTTGGGCGACGGTTTATCCTCAAAACTGAAAACATCTTCTGAATCATCATCCATTGAAAAATCAGCGAGATCATCATCTTTTGCAGGTTTAACCGGTTTGCCCTGAGGAATTCCTCCGCCAGAACTGATAGCCTTTATCCGGTCCATCGCAAGTTTTGAATAATCTGTATTCGGATAATATTCCATATATTTCTTAAAAGCATATGTAGCCTTGTTGAAGTCCCCGGACTTAAAATAATGCTCGCCGATTCTAAAAAGTTCCACATCCGGATTTACATTATCTGTTTCGCCAAGAACTGTGCGGACAGTCTTTCCCAGTCTTCTAAGCTGGTTGCTGAATACACGGAGCATTTTTCTTACAACATTTACATTACGCAGAATCATCCTTTCGAAATCCGCCATGTTAAGCACAAGAACGGATGTTTCACCAATAGTCTGAGCGGTTTCTTCTCTCGGATATTTTCCCAGAGCGGATTTTACTCCGAAAAATTCCCCCTGACGGACCTCTTCCTTAACCTCTTCGCCGGTGTCTATCTTGGTATATGTCAGGAGAACTCTGCCTGATTTCAATATATATATATACTCGCTTTTATCCCCTTCAAAATAAATAATTGAACCGGACTTATAGCCCCTTGTGATTATTCCACCCTGAAATCCGCTAGCCATCACTACTCCTTTTGTTAATTAAAAATCAACAGGCATAAAAGGATATTCCTTCTTAAATCCAACAGCCCTGCTTATTCTCCGCAGAAGCCCTTTGAGGTCGCCGATAACAATTTTTTCCTTACCGGCCAATACTATATTCTGATACTTTACTCCAAGTGAATCAAATAACGGAGCAAACTCAACATCACCATAAGAAGGCATTCCGTTAATAACAACAAGCATGATATCCTTCAACTCCGCAGAAACTACTGAATTAATGTAGGAACCGCCTCTGTCTCTTACGACAACCAGATCGGCAATATTACCCTCTCTGATGTCTCCGGAGTCATAAAGTTTAAATGCTTTTGCAGGATTAACTGTAACCATTTTATAAATTATTTCGTCACTTAACTCTTCACCATAAAGTTTTTTATACAGCTTCCTGTCGAAATGCATCTCATATAAAATGTTCTCGCCGCCGGACATTGGTGAATCTGTACCGATACATACGTTAATTTTCTTTTCAAGCAGCATCTTGATGTTTGTTGTCTTGTTAAACATAAAGATATTGGAATCGCCGCACCATACAACTGATGCATTTTTCTTTTTAATAAGATCCATATCACTTTCAGAAAATGCAATCCCGTGAATCAATACAGAGTGATCTCCAAGTCCGCCCTGTTTATCAAGAGTTGCAATGTCTTTTATTGTTTCGTGATCAAATCCTTCAGCAATATGGGTTATAAACGGAATATCATTTGCAACAGCTTTCTTATATTCGGCCTCAATTCCCTCCCCCCAGGCAAGAGCAAATGAAGTAATTGAATGTGCAAGGGCGTATTCACGTATTGCTTTAACCGGAAGTATATCATAATAGGGTTCCGCCACGAAAGGCGGTATATGATCTGATGCGGTTGTCACACCTGATATCAGGTTTCTGTACGCAGCAAGGAGGTATAGGTCACGGTTTTCAATCTGTTGTCTCTCCTGGTATACCGGAGAACTCTTGAGATCATTATCCCATGGAAGCCAGTTCTCATAGGGGCCATTTCCGACTTTCGGCCAATAATTTCCAAGAAAATGATCATGCGAATTTATTAGTCCGGCGGAAATAACTCCACCGGCATTAAAAGATATATGGCTGCCCATGTCTTTACTGGAAACAGAGGAAATCCTTCCGTCTTCAATTAATATATTTACTTTTTCAGTAGTTTTATCAGGATTCAGTATTGCCATTCCTGAAAGTACCCACTTTTTCATTTTAAAATCCTTATACAATTATAATATACTGCTACAGACACATCTTAAAAAATAGAATATTGAAAATCCTAAGTCAAGCAAAATAAAATAGATATTTTTTACCGGGTAGTATGTTGAATCAGCTGCGCCGGGGTAACAGACTAATTGGATTTTCAGGCTTCCCCGCACGGTCTATCTGAAAATGCAGGGTCATATCATCACTGATATTGCCAATCCTCGCACCTTTCCGAACTGTCTCTCCAGCTTTAACTTCAACATCCATGAGATTTGAATATACTGTAATATATCTCTTTTCATGCTTAACGACAATATATTTTCCGTATCCCCTCATATATCCCACTCTTTTAACCACACCATTTTCAGATGCAATAACCTCACCGCCCGGGCTGCCCTTGATTATAATTCCGATAGATTTCACTCCATCTTTTCCATCTCTGCTGTAGCCTTTAACTTTTTTTAAAGGCCATAAAAAAAGAGGTTGGGATGAAGCTGAAACTTTTTCATCGGAATCATTGCAGTTTTTCTTAATCTCTCTATTTTTAGCCGGAATTTTAAGTTTCATTCCCTTGTAAATCTTTGAAGCATCCGTGAGATCGTTAATCTCCTGAATTTCTTTGTGTGATACACCCGACCTTTTAGCAATGCCGAATAAAGTATCTCCACTTTTCACGATATAATAGAGTGTTTTCCCCGTCAGATTCTGATCTGAATTCTTTTTTTTCAGATTTGTTCTGTTAATGTTTGATTCTTTTTTTGTAACGGATTTTGAAGAGTTTCTTATATCATTGTATTTTTCATATTCATCCTGGTTCAGGTGCTTACTATTGTAGGATATTATGTCTCCATTATTCTCTGCCGCCCTCTTTTTATAACTGTCATTATAAAATTTTACCTCCCTGTCTGCATCCTCTCCGTAAACACTGTTTTTCTTTTCTGAATAAGCTGTTCTGCAAAAAAACAGGCATATTAAAAGAGCAGCGGGTAATAAATAAAATTGCGGTCTTAACCTCACTTTTAATACCCCGAACTGTCTCAAATGGCCGAACTAACCCTTATTCACATTATCGTTCAATCAACCTTTATAGTTTAGCGAAAAAAAAATTGAAACGAAAAAAGATCAGAAAGCCCCCCAAACCCCCCGGAGGTGGGCTTAAACGACAGTTTGATCAATGATTATCATGTTCAACGGATCAATTTTAATAATATTTTTTGAAGCCCACCTTCGGGGGTTCGGGGGCTGTGGAGTTTGTATTAAAAACCTATTAAAAATAATTCAAAAAGTAATATGGTTACATTATTCACACATCGAGATCTGTTTCCGTTGAAGCTATCACAAACTTTCCATGTTTAACATTTTTTATGGACAGGATCATATCCGCGAGAGATTTAAGATGCCCTGCTTTCCCCTTAAGTATAAGGACCTCAAGACAATTATGCGCATCGAGGTGTATGTGAGTTGTTGATACAATATTCTGAAAATAATCATGTTGCACATTGTTAAGTCTCTCGGAAATTTCTCCATGATGATGATTATATATTATAGTCAAAGTACCGAAAGATTCTGTTTCAGGATTTTCGATCCGTTGCGACACAAGTACATCCCGTATCAGGTCTCTTATCGCTTCAGATCTGTTGACATACCCTTTATCAGAAATATGCGAATCAAACTTTGTAAGAAGTTTTTCCTCGATTGAAACGCCAAATCTCACTATATTTTTATCTATCATTATTTCACTCCGGTTTAAAATTTTAATTCTGATTCATTATCAATCCCTTTACATCTTTATAAGAAATGCTTTACTGCCCCGATGCAGAAGACAGTGCAGATATTAATTTATTTCATTCTGCATTAACATTTATTTTCAGAAATAAATAATAATTTGAATTTATTTATATAAATAACAAAAATAATATATTTAATATTTGTGCAATAAATAATTCCATAGTGCAGCATTATGTCACTAATTAAATTATTGACTTTTCAAACATGATAATGTTTTTGAAAATCAGATTTTACCACGGGTAATCACAAATTTAAACTAACGCAGCAGTTCAAAGAGTGGAAATAAATCTCTCCTGCAATTTTTACCGTTAGCAATAAACCTTGATTTGTCTACAAAGTTTTCTGTTTTATTAAAACAGGCAATTATGAAAATGAAACAGATTATCAGAAAAAAGGGCGTAAGTATTGAAAAAATCTGAACCATACACCGGCATTGCAGAAGCATATGATTATATACTCCGTCATGTAGACTACGAGCAGTGGTACCAGTTTATCCGCAGTATAATGACCATATACGTGGAAAATCCTGAAACAGTACTTGAGCTGGGTTGCGGTACAGGAAAATTCGGCGCAAAATTCTCTGCTGATAACTATAAAATTTTCGGGATAGATATATCTCTCAATATGCTGAGGGTTGCGAAAACCAGAGCCTTCAGAAGTTTCAGAATTATTTGTGCTGATATCCGAAATTTTTATTTAAAAGAAAAATTTGATTTTATTTTCAGCGTCCATGACACAATGAATTATCAGATTACAACTGATGATGTGCGGTCTGTATTCCGCTCTGTAAAAAGTGTTATGCATAAAAAAAGTATTTTTATGTTTGATGTTACAACTGAACACAACATAGACCGGTTTTTTGACAATAAAACTTCTTTCTACAAAACACGGGGAATGAATATTGAGTGGGGCAATACTTACGATAGAGAAAAAAAACATATCATTTCTACTTTTGTAATCCGTTATAAAGACGGCCGGGTTTTTAACGAGGAACATATACAAAGAATCTACACCCAGAATGAGATAGAAGTGATACTGAAAGAGGAAGGTTTTGAAATACTCGAAGTATGCAGCGATTACACGTACAATGCTCCATCCAGTGAAACTATTATGATTAATTTTATTGTAAAATTAGGGAATGCAAAATGAGTGTTCTGATATTCATAGCAGGACTGGCAATAGGAATCTCCGCTTTTCTGTATATTCTTTCTGCAATTTCAGGCGGAATGAATAAAATAAAAAAAACAGGGACAGGGCAGAGTAAAGTTACTAAACAGAATATTCAGCCTGAAACTATAGGTTTCAGAGGGAGAAAAACTGTGCCTCCGGGGACCAGAATCTGCCCGTTATGCGGCTCTGAACTTACAAAATATGAAGGCCTTTACGCTTCGAAGGTCATGGAGAAATCAGAAAATAAAATTCTGATTATGGGATGTAAATACTGTTTTAAGGATAAATAAAATTCAATTATCCGGTTATGCAAATAACAAAATAATTTATAGATAGAACAATGGTGTTGAAACCTCTGTTCTATCTATAAATTTCTAGAGAGCTAAAAATCCTCCGAAGACCCAGCCTCTTTTTCCGTTCCATTCAACATGATACCATACAGAAGTCTTGCCGGCGATTGTTTCTTCAGTTGTCCCTTTATCTATTATTTTAACCGTATTTCCATCGGGTATAACTACAATTGATTTGCCTGAAGTTCCCGGTTCTTCTCTCATAGTTAATCCTGCCGCAGCCTGCACGACGGCTTCTCCTGCTCCGCTGTTTCCTCCAGCTCCGTTTATTTCAGATCCGGCATTCCCCATCCCTTCAGCTGGGCCAATAAGATTGCGGGCCATGTCTGCAAAAATTCCGGTACTGGATGTAAGATCTTTAAGATTAGCTTCTGCCTGTTTTTTCTGATCCGGTTTTGAAGCGGCATTTTTAAGTATCGCTGCGGATTCTTCGAAAAGTTTCGCTTCCTGAACTCTTATCTCTTCAGCAGTGAACCCGCTGTTTACCCACTGCTGTGTAATCCATTTCCCGTCAAGCTGGCCTACATATACCTGAATCCACTCCGCGTTCTCCTGCAGAACAAATCCTATAGTTCCTTTAGGTATAATTGCAAAAACTTTGCTCGAAGCGTTGTTGCGGATGTAGGCTTTTGTATCCTCAATAAATACTACAGGTTTATCTGCCAGATTTTTTAACTGCAGATAGAGTACGGTATTATCTGAAAGTTTTACTTTTGCTATTTCAGTACTTACACCCTTTATCTGAATATTTACTGTTTCGAGAAGTTTAACAGGTTCTGTTTTTGACAGAGTAGCACCCCAGGTTTTCAATTCCTGATCTTTATAAACTGCGGTCGAAAATTTCGCGTATTTTACGATATCACCGGGTGCTAGATCCAGTCCCTGCTTGTCGCCTTTCTTGCATCCCTGAATCAGTATTAGACTCAGCAAAAGTACGGAGAGGGTATAAATAAACTTTTTCATCTGATTCTCCTTGTGTTGGTTGAAATGATGTTTGTTTGAGAATAATTACAGATTTATACTAATGTTAAATTTTTATTTTGTCAAATAAATTTATTGGGCTGAGAAGACTTCACTTTTTATTTATGTTAGAAGATGCTCACCTTTGCTGAGGGTGTTTGTTTTGATACTGTTCTCAACATGCAAGAGGGATAACCGCATCCCCTACTTCGGCAAGCTCAGCACTTCGCTTTGCGAACTCCGCGCTCCTCCAAAGGCGGAGGGCCTTTATCTTACTTACTACTATGACAGACTTTTACCAGCGCGCCGCAGAAAACATCACACATTCCCCTCCGTCAATTCTTAAAAACGGGAGAAGTGGGCATGCAAGTATACGAACACAAAAAAAGGCTCACCCGAGGGTGAGCCTTTCAATGTTATATGAAAACTTTTTATTATGCGTCTTTTGAAAGCGACTTTGATGCCCTGTAAGCAGCTCTCTTCAGCATTGGTACACCCATTGTGAATGTTGAGAGTAGCGCATAAACATCTTTTGTTGCTTCTGCCTTTGTCATATCAACAGCCTCAGGATGAAGCGGAAGATCATACTTCTCAGGATCATCTCTGAGTACAGTGATTACTCCAAGTCCTTTAAACTGATCGAGGCCGTAAATATTGGCTTTTGGAAATCCTTCTGCCTTGAGAATTTTAACTCTTTCCTGCGCATGCTTAATCAAATCCTGTCTGTACCCGAAACGAAGAGCATCAGACGGACAGACAGATACACAGGCAGGGATTTCCCTTTCATTAAGTGTACATGCATTACACTTATGTGATTTGTCTCTCTTTAAAATCTTCTGTCCCGCATCGTTGACATGATTAATTTCGCTCAGTTCAGGTACTTTATAAACACAGGCGTTAACACATGCCCCGCATCCTATGCATTTATCCTGATCAATTACTGTCCAGTCGTCCAGCTTGTAAATTGCCTTTTCAGGACATACGTTAAGACAGTTTGCTTCAGCACAGTGAAAACATTTCTTGTGCATGATAGTCCATATCGGACGGTCTGCATTGCTTCTATCTATAGGGAAAAAGATAACATGGTTCCATGTTTTAGCTGAAAGTTTCTTGGGATTTGTATACTCAGGACCCGCGAAAAATTCAGTCTTCTCTGCAGGGAGGCCGTTCCACTGTTTACATGCAACCTGACATCCTCTGCAACCCTGACATTTTGATGTATCTACTAAAAACGCTTTTTCTGCCATATCCTACCCCCTTACGCCTTCTCGATGTTTACCAGGAATGCTTTGTATTCCGGTATTGATGAATTCGGATCGCCGACTGAAGGAGTCAGAGTATTACATGAATCACCGGTTGACTCGCATCCCTGGCCGAAGTGCCAGATCATACCAACCATCTCAACCATCTTTCCGTCAACTTTGAAAGGCTGAACCCGGTCTGTAACAAGAGCGTAAGAATCAATAACCCCCCTTGCTGAACTGATCTTGACCTTATCACCATTTTTTATTCCTTTTGCTTTGGCAAGGGAGAGGCTTATTTCACAGAACATATCGGGAACAAGTTCATTAAGCCATGGAAGGTTCCTTGTCATAGCACCCGCCTGCCAGTGTTCAACAACCCTGTAGGTAGAACCGATGTACGGGAATCTTCCTGTTGTTCCGATTTCTCTTTTAGCCATATCAGAAACTGTAACTCCAGGATTCAGCTGATGAGAGTTCATCAGGTTCCGTGCAACTGTTTCCATCGGTTCAAAGTGTTCGGGGAACGGGCCGTCGTTAAGTCCCGGAGCAAATAGCCGTGCAACACCTTCTCCGTTCATGATAAACGGATTCTTCTGTTCAGGACCGAATTTTGCCCCTCCGTCTACAACATCACCTTTCCATGTACTGCCGTTCCATTTAATAACCCATCGTTTTGGATCGTAAGGTTCCCCTTTTCTGTTTACAGCTGCCCTGTTATAGATAATCCTTCTGTTAACAGGCCATGTCCAGGACCATTCAGGGTACATACCGATCTTGTTGGAAGCATCTTTAGTACCTCTTCTGGCCATCATATTGCCGTCTTCATTATAAGAACCGCTATATATCCAGCATCCGCTTGCAGTTGAACCGTCGTCTTTCATTATCAGGAAATTCTCTAATTGTTTTCCTCTCTTGCCGTCCTTGCCAATGTGGTAACCATTGATCTCTTTAGCAACAAGATGCGGATCTGCTTCATGCTCACCCGGATGTCTGTAATCCCAGTTAGCGTTGAGAATCGGGTCAGGGAAAGCAACTTTCTTACCAGCTTTCACATCCGCTTCATACAGCTCACGGACTTTAAGGAAAAGCTCATCAATCAGGTCAAGGTCAGATATTGAATTACCCGGCCCTTTCTGAGCCTTGTATCTCCACTGAGTCCATCTTCCGGAGTTGGCAACGCTTCCCTCTTTTTCGACAGATGAAACCATCGGAAGGAGGAAAACCTCAGTTTTGATATTCGCAGGATTAACACCTTTTCTTTTCCAGAAAATTGATGTGTCTGTTTCCCAGAGGTCAGCACAAATCAGCCAGTCGAGTTTCTCAACTGCTTTCATGATTAGATTTGTATTAGGTCCGCCGACACATGGATTTGTACCCATGAAGATCGCGCCCTTGTGCTGTCCCTTTGACATATCCTCAAACATAGCCATGTATGGTACAGGTTTATGCGCTTTCGGGAGATAATCGTATGCAAAATCATTCTCCTTCTTAGCGTTTTCTCCAAACCATGCCTTAAGCATGCTTATCAGATATTTTGGTTTGTGCTGATTCCAGTTTAGACTCATCGGATCATTGGTTTTCGGCACGTAACTCTTTATATATGCTTCGAGATTTACATCTTTTGCTTTTGGCGATTCCAGGTAACCCGGGATTATATGCCAGAGGAGACCATGGTCTGTTGAACCCTGAACATTTGACTCACCTCTAAGTGCATTAATACCCCCGCCTGCAAGACCCATATTTCCGAGTAAAATCTGAAGAATGGAATATGTACGGATATTCTGTACACCGATAGTATGCTGAGTAGCACCCATTGCATACATGATAGTGGCAACTTTATCAGGTTTGTGTGTGGAAGTATAGAGCTCTGCAACCTTCTGAAAAGATGCAACCGGGCATCCTGTAATTGAGCTGACTTTTTCCGGAGTGTATCTTTCAAAATGTTTCTTCATCAGCTGATATACGCAGTTAGGGTCTTTCAGAGATTTGTCTCTCTTTGGAATTCCCTTGTCATCAAGCTGATATTTCCATGTATCATTAATATATGTTTTCTTTCCGCTGTCATAACCGGAGAAGATACCATCATTAAACTTATAAGCAGGATTAATAAGATATGTTGCGTTTGAATATTCTACAACATAATCTTTCTGAATAAAGTCATTCTGAAGAGCATAATTGATTATACCGCTCATAAATGCTATATCTGTACCAGGTCTTATTGGAGCGTAAAGATCGGCAAGAGATGAAGTCTTGGTAAATCTCGGGTCAACATTGATAAGCTTGCCGCCCCTGTCTCTTGCTTCCTGAACCCATTTGAAAGAGATAGGATGGTTCTCTGCTGCGTTACTTCCTATAATAAATACTACGTCTGCATTCCGGATATCTATCCAGTGGTTTGTCATAGCACCGCGGCCGAATGTAGCTGCCAAACTGGCAACTGTTGAACTGTGTCAAATACGGGCCTGATGTTCAAGATAGGTTAAGCCTATTATACGTGCAAACTTTGACCACACATAGCACTCTTCATTGTCAAGAGCCGCACCGCCTAAGCCCGCAATCCCTGCTGTACGGTTTACAGTTACGTTATTCTCTTTTTCAATAAAAGTCTTGTCCCTCGCGTCCTTGATTCTCTCAGCCATCATTTCAAAGGCTTTTTCCCATGAGAGCTCTTCCCACTGAGTACCGCCCGGTTTTCTGTACTGAACTTTGTCAAGTCTTCGCTTGATCGGATTTGAAGCTATCTGATAAAGAGCTGCACCTTTAGCGCATAAACTCCCTTTATTGATAGGATGTTCCGGATCACCTTCGATGTTTACAATCTTTCCGTTGCGAGCGGAAACAATAAGTCCACACCCTACACCGCAATACGGGCAGATGGATGTGCTCTCAGTTGTACCTTTCAACTTGTCCGGCGATGATTTACAACCGGTTAGAAAGGAAGTTCCTCCCAAAAAAGCCCCGGCTGCTGTCGCGCCTGACAGCTTGAGGAAATTTCTTCTGGTAACAGGCATGAATATCCTCCTGGATAAAATTTTTATATATATTTTTTTTATTTATACGCATTAGAATGGAAGTTAAATAACTATTTGCTGTTATCTCTTTTCCCTCCAACGAATAAATTTACAACCGGAAAAAAATTACTATTATCTCTTCATATGTCAAATTAATTATTATTATCAGTAAATTTTTCCATCTTATATCCGGGTTAGAATTAAAATAATTATATACTATTTCAGGTTATTGTAAGCAAATCAGCCTCTGCGCCTTTTTAGTGCTGCTATTATTAAACCGAAACATCGTCGCTGCCCGTAAACTCCTGCTTTTTATTCCGGACCGCCCGATTGTGAATCAAATTGACAAATTGATTGAATAATATTAATCTTACTGCAGGATATTCATTATGGTACAAAATAAAATCTGGTCACAGGATATATACCTTAAAGCAATACGGTTTGCAGGGGAAGCACATGGAAATCAGAAAATACCCGGATCGGACCTTCCGTACATAATACACCCCGCAAGCGTATGCATGGAGATTATGACTGCAGTCTGTGCTGATGATATTGATAAACCCGATCTTGCGGTTCAATGCGCTCTCCTTCATGATGTTATAGAAGATGCACAAAAAACATATTCCGAATTAGAATATAACTTCGGAAAAAATGTTGCAGAGGGAGTCCTTGCCCTTACAAAAAACAGGGAGCTTGATAAAAATCTCAGAATGGCTGATTCAATCGAAAGGATAAAACTTCAACCGCGTGAAATATGGATGGTCAAACTTGCCGACCGCATAACAAATCTCCAGCCGCCTCCGCCCCACTGGACAAACGGTAAAATAATCAGTTACAGGATGGAAGCGGGTTACATACTTGAGCATCTGGGAAGCGCCAGCCTTCTTCTGAGCGAAAGGCTTAGAAAAAAAATAGAAGCTTATCCCTGAGCAGAATTCTCTTTACCGTCAAACGATCTTTTATTCTGCATATAATCATCAAGAATTTTATATATCTCCCAGAATGAATAAAAAAGAGAAAGAATAATAGGCCCGATTATTACACCCGGCAGATTGAATGCCTGGATACTGCCGAGCAGAAGAAAGAAAAAAAGAAGCGGGTGAAAATTCAGCCTGTCTCCGAAAATTTTCGGTTTTAAAATATTTTCAAGCACCATATACCAGGAGAAACACCAGACTGCAGCAAATACTGCCATACCGTAATTTCCGGTATAATAAAGATAAAGAGATGCCGGAAGCCAGATAAGAGTTGTACCTATTACCGGGATAAGCGAAAGAATAGCTGCAAGTGTGCCCCAGATAAGCGGTGTATCTATACCGGCTATAAAAAGCCCCAGCCCCACCATAAATCCCTGAAGCAGCATTATAAAAAGATTTCCCAGCATTAAAACATAAATCACTCCCTTAAGCCTTGTTACAATATTTACCTCAAGATCTGTAGGAAGGGGGAGGATTCTATAAACCGCACCCTCCAGATTATAAGCGTCCTTAAATAAAAAAAACAGAATCAGCATCATGAGAAAAAATTTAATAATAAAATTTATCGGAAATGATACAATGGATGTTATACTCTCAAAAGCCGACATTGAAGTAACTTTAAAATAACTGAGTATCCTCTGACCAACCTCTGCTTTCTCAATGTTAAAAAATGTAAGAGTTTTATCCACAAGCGGGTGATTCCCCATCTCTTTCAGTGTATCATAACTTATAGTAAAATGAATTTTTCCGTAGAGATCATAAATCTGCTCTGAAAGAATAATAAGAAGAAACATGCAGGGAATAACAACTAGAGCTAAAAGTATCAATATAATCAGAGACGAGCTGAATATCCTTTTTTTCACGTATTTAAGCAGCCATTCATGCAGGGGCCTTAGTGCGACATAAAAAATTAAAGAATATAAAAATATCCATAAATAAAATCTGAATATATAAAATAAAAACATTACAATAATAGCAAAGAGTATAAGGAAATAACTCTTCATTGTTTTATTCCGGAATAATGTCTCGTATGAATTATTTTCTGTCATTGACGGTTCTTCATTTTAAAATTTTTAAACTATACATCTCATTTAAAAAGAGATGTATAGTTTAATTGATTAAGTTCTGCAAACACCTGCAGCGCAAGCATGTTTCTTTGTTTCTTTACTTGGTTAGATAATGAGATAGATCAGTGGCAAGTTTTGATATTGCATGATCAAGATATTTTTCATCAGAGATCCTTTTTTTAAATTCATCAACCTTTTCAGTATCTCCTGAAATTTTACCCTGCCGTATCTCACGATCCTCCATTTTCATGAGATTATTCATTGAAAACCTCCCGGTCACCTGTTCCTCCCTGAACAGGAATTGAGACCTGCTATTCTAATCGACACCTGCTTTAATTTAATAAATCAAAATTCACAAATCAAGCATACTTTTAAAAATAATTCCACCATGCACTAAAAAGCATTGACTACACATCTTTTCATAGTTATAATCTTTTTATTAAAAAATACAGAAATACATTTTTTATGCCAGTTATTCGTAATACTTAATGTCCTTCCCGTAAAAACGGCCTGACAGGCTAAACTTTGACAAAGTATATGCGGATATGACAGACTAGAACAGTGATCTGATAGAAGAGGCAAAATGGCTGCGGAACTTAACAATTTTCAGATTAATACTCTTAGAATTATATCAATGCTCCTTGAAAAAGACGCAGTTGAGGACTCAATTCTGGAAGAACTCTGGAAAAACGAGCTTGAATATTTCGCTCTTCTTGAAAAATATAAAATTCTGGGTGAAAAAATAAATATCGATGAAAAAACAGGACTTTTAAAATATAATGACCATTACCTTACCGATATTGTAAAAACCGCATCACGGATTATGCACAACAATAAATTCCCTCATCTTGAAATCGGATTTGTAAGATTTGATATTGACGATTTCTCAAAATTCAATAATAAATACGGCCACGATCTTGGTGATGAGGTACTGAAAACAGTAAGTGCAATAATCAGGGATTGTTCACGGCCTACAGATTATGTAATAAGGTTCGGAGGTGAGGAGATTGACGTAATACTCCCTTCAACTGATATCTGCGGGGCTGAAGTTTATGTTAATAAAATCCTGGACGAAACAAGAAAAGTCAGGTTTCATTACCAGAATGAAAAGAAGATTAAAACCACAATGAGCGCCGGAATCACCTCCTGCAGGTTAAACATAAATGCTTCAGCGAAAAAAGTTGATGTAGAGAAAGAATATAAATGTCTCCAAAAAAATGCTGATGACGCGCTTTATGAAGCAAAATTTCTTGGCAAAAACAGGTTCTCAATTTACTCTGCCGCAAGAGATGCTGAATATTGTAAAATTCGAAGTCAATATACTAAAAGCAGATAAACATATATGCCTGAATTATTCGGATGGACCGGCAAGGTTCTTTATATTAATCTTACAGATAAATCATCCGCTATACTGAATCCTCCTGAAAAAATATACCATGAATTCATTGGCGGTAAAGGCATGGCCGGATGGTATCTCCGCCCATGGTGTACCCGATCATGGGATTCTCCTGAAATGCCGCTGATCTTCTTTACCGGGCCACTTGTCGGCACTGAGTCTCCAACATCAGGGCGTTTCACGGTCATGTCCATGTCACCTCTTACAGGGACTGTTGGCGATTCATCGGCAGGGGGGAAATTCGGTACTGAAATGAAACGTGCGGGATGGGATGGAATTGTAATCAGCGGTGCGGGTCCCTCTCTGTGCGGTGTTTCAATCAGGGATGGTGAAGTGGAATTTTTAGATGCGGATCATCTCCACGGGAAAACCATCTCTGAAGTTTTTGCATCACTTCCGGAAAAAGGATCAACCGCGGCTGTCGGTCCTGCCGCAGAAAACGGAGTACTGTTTGCCAACATATCATTTGACGGCCATTCATTTGCCGGGCGTAACGGCCTTGGACTTGTCATGGCGGCAAAAGGGCTTAAGTACATCCATGTAGAGGGTTCAGGTAAAACAAAGGTCTTTAACAGTGATGAGCTCTCTGCAGCCCGTGAGGATATATTCAGGCTGGTGGCGGCGTCTCCTGTCTTAAAAGGTGAACTTGGAATCTCAGAGTTCGGTACCGGAGCTTTATATGACCTGATGCACAGCAGAAGAATGATGCCCACTGATAATTTCAGGGAGACACAATTCTCTCATGCTGAAGAGATGAATGCATGGAACTATAAGAATAAATACGAAACTAAAAAGACCGGGTGCAGCGGATGCCATATCCTCTGTAAAAAGAACAGTAAAGACGGCGAACCGATTCCTGAATTTGAAACAATGTCACACTTCAGTGCGCTTATTGGAAACACCGAAATCGAAAAAGTAATGGAAGCCTCCCATATATGCAACGAAGCCGGAATGGATTCCATTACCGCAGCTTCGACAATCGCATGTTATATGGAAATTAATAAAATCACTCCCGGCAATCTCAATCTTCTGAATATACTTGAAGATATTTCCCTTTCACGCGGTGAGGGTGAAACACTTAAACTCGGTTCGTTCAAATACTCCTCACTTACCGGGAACAGTCATTCTTCCATGTCCGTTAAAGGGCTCGAACTCCCGGCATACGATCCTCGCGGTGCATACGGCATGGCTCTCGCGTATGCAACCTCAACCAGAGGAGGATGCCACCTGAGGGCGTATCCGATCTCGCATGAAATTCTCCGCAAACCGGTTGCTACAGACAGGTTTTCTTTCAGCGGCAAAGCAAGGATTATCAAACTTGCCGAGGATATGAATGCCGTAATAGACTCTCTCACTGCATGCAAATTTATATTCTTCGGTGCGTCCCTCGAAGAGTATTCTAAAGTTTTCCGTGCGGTAACCGGTGTTGACATATTTGGTTCCGACCTGATGGCTGCCGGGGAACGGATTTATTACAATGAAAGAATAATGAATTCCCTTAACGGATTTTCAAGCCTTGATGATGACCTTCCTGAAAGATTTTTTACCTCCGAAGGAACTTCCGGCAACGGGATTTCAATACCGGCATTAAACAGGGATGAATTTCTTGAAACAAGGAGAAAGTATTACAGGATAAGAGGCCTCTCCCCTGAAGGAAAACCGACAAAAGAAAAAAGCGGCGAGCTGGGTCTTGAATGGACAAACTGACCTTAAAATATACAGAAAAACTGGTGACTTCAGGACTCTGTGCTGAAGGAGAACCTCTATTCGGAACTTTCGACGATGAAGTAATATGGAACTCCAGCCGGCCGGAAAGAGAATCGCTGGATACAGTAATCCGCGGGTTGAATATTAATAGCATCCTCTTCTCGGACATAGCTGAACCGTACAGATCCATAGTCAATTACCTTGCACAGAATGCGCTCAAGAGTGAAGGATTTATACGGCCTGACGACACAGAGACAAGAACTTTTCTACACGATATTCCTGTTGCTCAAAGTTTCCACGCAGGAGAGATTATCAATTCACTGAAAAAAAGAAAAGGTGTCATTATCCCGG
The DNA here is from genome assembly GCA_035403545.1 of Spirochaetota bacterium. Lineage (GTDB taxonomy): Bacteria > Spirochaetota > UBA4802 > UBA4802 > UBA5550 > WRGT01. The sequence continues at coordinate 73,262 of DAONFJ010000001.1, read as the reverse complement.
GACGGGGAATTGTCACATACGGAACTGTCAGCCCGGAACAGGCATTTATATTTTTCAGTTCAATATGCTTTTCATGTTATGTAAAATTTATGACTGACTACTATTATCACAAAAAAGGATTGGTCATGATGGCCGGAGATGTAGATGAAATATATCAGTCTGCTGTCTCCACCTATGGCAGATCACTTTTATCTATTTCTGATTCGCCGGCGATTAAAGCGCCATTCAAATCAGATGAGGATGTCATTGCCGCTATTACAGAGACAGGGAAACTCACTGTTGAAAGCAGGATGGTTGATTCTTTTTTCGGGAACATTTCAGTTAAGTACAATAATAAAATTTTTATCAGCCAGACCGGAAGTTCGCTTGATGAGCTTTCCGGATGTATAGATCCCTGCCCGGTTGATAACTCCACAACAAATGCCATTACGTCATCGAGCGAATTCTCAGCTCACAGAGGGATTTATGGCCTTACTGATAAAAAATCCATCCTCCACGGTCATCCGAAATATTCAGTAATAATGTCGATGCTCTGCGATAAAATGGATTGTGAAAACAGGGGCAAATGCCACATAAAATGCAGCAGTACGCGGATGATTGACGATATCCCTATTGTTCCGGGTGAAGTTGGTACAGGGCCTACAGGTATTTCACGGACTCTCCCTCCTGCTATGTCCGGCCGCGGCGCAATAGTTTTCGGTCATGGACTTTTTACATCAGGGCAAGAGGACTTTACCGATGCATTCGGAAATCTTATAGATATCGAAAAAATGTGTTTTAAAAAATATATCGAATTTTTGAATTTATAAAACCTGATCCGAAAATTTCCTATCACTCGCTGTTTGTCTTCCCCATTCTCATGAGCAAGACGCCGCTTCAGCGACAGAGGAGAGAGGAAAAACTTCGTTTTAAAAACAGTATTCTGAAAAATGTTATATCAACTCATCTCCCCCATCCGCCCTTCGGGCACCTTCCCCGTGAGAAATCGGGGAAGGAATTTACCTGACAGCATCGTAGCCGGGTGATGAGTCCTTTCAGTTATAAGAAAAAATCCCTTTATTAATCACAGTCTTTCCGCTCCCGGAATAAACATTAAAATTAATACCATGCAGGCCGTTTCTCTCAGTTCTGTAGCCTACAAGGGTTAGGGTATCACCTGGAATCACAGGGTAGGAAAAACGTCCTGAGACTTCACGGAACTTCAGAATATCTTTACCTGCAACACCGTCTATGAGGGAATTAGTACACATGGCCATTACACAGACTCCGTGAAGTATTCTGCCCGGAAGGCCGGCAGCTTTTGCAAACAGCGTGCTCGTGTGTATCGGATTGGTATCGTTTGATACTTCCGCGTACATTTTCTCCTGCCCCTTTACCGTGTTAATCAGGAACTTCACTTCATCTTTTTCAGAGAATTCCGGAAGCGCATACTTTTCTCTTTTAGTTTTTCCGTTACCCTTTTTTTCCGGACGCCTTACGACAAATCCTGTTTCGGCTTCAAGAATCAGTTTTCCTTTTGCGCTCCCTTTAGTTTTGACAAGAAGCAGTTCGCCGGCAGGCGTATCAGTTATATCCGCGATTGTCATCTCTATGTTTATGATTTCATCATGGGATACCGCTTTATACGACTTAAGGCTCTGCTGGCCATGGACCATTCTTAAAAGATTAAGATTTAACCCTTTGTGAGTAATTATCCGTTTAAACATAGGGTAGAGTTCCTTGGAAAAGAAAAACGGAGGAGCGGGAGAATCAGCTCCTGTGTATTTCGTAAAATCATCCCGCGTTGCATCAACATACTCATGGATCTCATCAAGCCCGAAAGGCCCGTAATCTTTTTTTACAGTATAGCCTATCATACTTTTATTCATGGTGTTAGAGTTCAGGTTACGGATAATGGATCTTAATGTCGGAATATAATTTACCAGCATAGTCCGGGCCTCCTCACTCCGAGCTGTCAACGCCGCGGTCCCAGTCACCCTTCTCTCTTAGCTCATCTATAATTTTTATAGCCTGGGTTTTTAAACTCATATAATCGACTTTCGCGACGCGGTTTAGAGGCATGTTCCCCGGCTCCAGGATTACGGCATGTGAAGGCCTTGAGTATGATGAGATATCACTGCATGTTTCAATTACCTCTTCTGGAGTTATATTTGCCCCGGGAGCAGGCTCAACAAAAGCCATAATCGCTTCCATATAAATATCATGAGGCACACCAACACATGCGATAGCAGATGCCCGGGCACCGAGTTTCTGAGATATATGATTTACCACATCCTGCGGATAAACCTGGTAGCCTTTTGGTTTAATTACAAATTTAGCCCGGCCTACAAAGTGCAATCCCTCATTGTCATAATACCCGAGGTCGCCGGTATAACATACTCTGTCTTTTGATACAGATTTTGCCGTACTCTCCTCATCTTTATAATACCCCGGAAATATCTGCGGCCCCGAAAAACAGATCTCTCCGATCTCGCCGCGTGCGAGTTCTTTACCCGCAAATCCTTCTCTTGTCATCGGTTCTCTTATGCTGATAGGAGTGAGCTTCATTTCAAAGCCGATACTTCTCGCTATCTCTGTGATCATTGCGTCAGTATCGGTATATGTACAGAAGCCCGCTGTTTCAGTAAGTCCGAGACCCGTACCGATTTTCGGAGCCATCGCCTGCATTTTGCGTAAAAATTCAACCGGCACCTCCTGCCCTCCGTATAGAATAAAGCGGAGTGAAGAGAGATCATATTTCGCGTAGTCGGGAAGCTGCCATTCAAGGTTGAACAGAGCGGGAATCTGGCCGATAACGGTTACCTTCTCCTGCTCGATGGCCTTGAGGCTTTTTTCCGCATTGAATATATGCAGAATTACCGATTTACACCCTCCGAATATTGAAGTCGCAAGCTGTTCTGTCACACAACCCACATGTGACGGCGGAAGATTAACAAGCATAGTATCATTCTCGGTCATTTCAAATGCTACAGAAAGGCCGATGTTCTGAATTAAAATATTTTCATGACATAGAAGCGCGGGCTTAGGTGATCCTGTTGATCCTGTAGTAAATATTATCAGGCAGGGATCTCTCTTTTCGACAAGCGACCGTGCTTTCCTGACTGTACCGGAAAAAAGGCTTTTGATATAAACCTTTTTTATATCTTTAGCGAAGTCTGTAATTCCCACAGCGCCTTTGATAATAAATTCAGGCTCTTTCTGAAACTGCACCCACAGGTTTACACCCGAGACATTATTCATGACTTCAGTAATCATAGGACGAAAATCGGCCAGAGGTGTTTTCCCGAGAAAAAAATACGCTTTCGGCTGTATTTTTTTAAAACAGTATATAATCTCCTCCCCCTTTAATCTGAGGTCAAGAGGGGCAAGTATAATTCCGGTCCTGTAACATGCGTAGATAAGATAAACATGCTCCTTGAGAAGAGGAAGTGACGTGGCAACGATATCCCCCTTTTTAAATCCCAGGGAGAGCAGCTTTGCCGCGAATGCATCCACTGACTGATTAAATTTTTTCCAGCTGATATTCTCGCCGGTGTCAAATTCAGCCAATGCAGTAAAATTTTTCCTTTTTTTGGAATAGTGGCGGATATAGTCAGCCAGGTTCGGAAGAAGATTTTCGTATTTTGAAGCCGCAAGAGCTTCTTTTTTCTCTTTCATGTGTCAGCTCCTTAGTTATACAGTTTTTAATTAATGTATGAAAAATATAGTGTAATTACAAGAACATTTTATTTTTTTTATGAAAAGTTAGATTTAGATATACTAATTCTTTTTTACTCTAAGAATATTAATTAATTCTTTAATAAATACTATTTTTTTTATTCGTATTGCTTATGCACTGTAAGCAGTTTATAAATTATTTTCAAAATTCAGATTGTTTCCTGCAACATTTCATTGACGTAAAGTATCAGCATTTGCTCCTGAATATACGGTAAATTTTTAATATGTTAAATAATACTCTGGCTATTTCACTTATATTACACACTAGAAAAGAGTAACAGATTGCAGATGAGTATTTTAAATAAAAAATAAATTTCTTCCCGCTGAAAACTAAATATTATTACGTGCAAGCTGGCTCCGACGCATAAAAAAAGGTTATACTGCTGTTAAAGCACAACCTGGAGAGTCCGTAATTGAAAACAGTTTCGAATGATCCGGCCTTTGAACTTATCCTTTTTCCTGTAGACTTCATAGAGATGACAGGCGGGAGACGCATGCTCCCGGCAATTCGGAATGTTGCCCGCGATGAGAATAGAAATATTAAATCTGCTATTGCGGTTATAAATGACATATCCTCAAGAAAGTATACAGAGGATAATTCTGAAAAAAAACATCTCCTTGACAGAAAATCCGCCGCATGTTTTGAGTATATAATTTTTCAGCACATTTAACTATTATGACATGGCTTACTTGTGCGAATCTTCATTATAGCGGAGAATTCAATGATACGTATTAACGAAAATTATTTAAAATTAAAATCATCCTACCTCTTTTCTGAAATTTCAAAACGTGTTTCTGCTTTTCAGAAAAGTAATCCGGAAATGGAAATAATAAGAATGGGAATCGGTGATGTAACTCTTCCGCTCCCGTCAGAAATAATTAAAGCATTTCATGCAGGCGTTGACGAGATGGCTTCACTAAAGACCTTCCGCGGTTACGGCCCGGAACAGGGATACGATTTTCTCCGTGAATCAATCGCAGAAAACGATTTCAGAAGCCGCGGAGCTGACATTGCTGCTGATGAAATTTTTATAAGCGATGGAGCAAAGTGTGACACGGGAAATTTTCAGGAACTATTTTCAACCGGCACCAGGATTGCAATACCCGATCCTGTATATCCGGTTTACGTAGATACAAATGTTATGGCGGGGCGGACAGGAATTCTTGTCAATGGACGATACGAGAATCTTGTGTATATGAACTGTACAGCTTCAAACGGATTTGTACCGGAACTGCCGGCTGAACAGGTTGACCTTATCTATCTCTGCTTCCCGAATAATCCCACAGGTGCAACTATCACAAAAAATCAGCTTAAAACATGGGTTGATTTTGCTCATAAAAATAAAGCCCTCATTCTCTACGATGCGGCGTATGAATCTTTTATCCGTGATGAATCACTTCCTAAAAGTATTTACGAGATAGACGGAGCACGGGAGGTTGCGGTCGAATTCAGAAGCTTCTCAAAGACAGCAGGATTCACCGGTACAAGATGTGCCTTCACTGTTGTTCCGAAGGATTGTATGGCGTATGACAATGCAGGAAATAAACATTCGCTGCACGCCCTATGGAACAGAAGGCATACTACAAAATTCAACGGAGTATCATACCCGGTCCAGAAGGCTACGGAAGCGGTATACTCTGCGGAAGGGAAAAAGCAGATTCATGAAATGATAGACTATTATATGGGAAATGCTAAAATCATTAAAGAGAAAATGATAGCCATGGGTTATGAGAGCACGGGGGGAGAAAACTCCCCGTATATATGGGTTAATACCAAAACCGGTTCATGGGAATTTTTTGACATGCTCCTTACAAAACTCGGAGTGGTATGTACCCCGGGTGAAGGATTCGGAATGTGCGGAGAAGGATACATCCGGATCAGCGCGTTTAACAGTCGCGAAAATGTTATAAAAGCAATGGATAGAATTTCTAAACTGTAAATTGTACTATTAAAAAACTCTCCGCTTGCCCCCGCGACCCCGGAAGGGCAAAGCAGAGTTTATCTTTTGCAAAAATTCTCTTTCCGGCTCTAATCCTTGCCCACTCCGGGGGTGCGGGGGCCGTTTTGGAAGTGAACCGGATTAAGGTATGTCAGTTACTTCGCAGCCATACCGCCATCAATCGGCAGTATCGCGCCAGTCATAAAGTCTGAAGCTTTAGATGAGAGAAAAACTACAAGCCCCTTAATATCTTCAGCCTCACCCGCTTTACGCAGAGGAATAACACTGAGCATCGCATTAAGCATGTTTTCCATTCCCGGTTTAAAAACATATCCCATCATGTCAGTGTGAAAGAATCCCGGCGCGACGCAGTTTACATTTATTTTATAATCCGCAAGTTTCACAGCAAGATTTTTTGTGAGAATTTCAATCGCTGCTTTTGATGAATTATAAGCAACCGCCGGATGGGCAATCTCAAGAGACCCTCTTGAACCGAAAATTGATGAAACATTTATTATCTTACCGCCGCCGTTGTCTTTCATTATATTCGCAACTTTCTGAGTAAGTATCCATACTCCGCGGACATTAACATTGAAAATTTTGTCCCATGCATCAACAGGATATTCCAGAGTCGGAGCGCCCCAGGTAACTCCTGAATTATTAACCAGAATATCAATCTTACCGAACTCTTTTAATGTTACATCAACAAGATTTTTTATATCATCTTCTTTTGCAAGATCACATTTTACAGCAAGATATTTTACTCCATTTGCAGCAGCAAGCCTCTTCCCGGTCTCTTCGCATAACTCAACTTTTCTTGAAGCAAGAACAATAGTAGCCCCGGCTTCTGCAAGACCCTCTGCCATAAATTCCCCTATTCCTCTGCCTCCGCCGGTTATAATTGCGACTTTACCGGAAAGATCAAACATATCTTTAACTTTCATTGCATAACCCCTATACTTTATTTTGGCGGTGATGATCAGATTTAATCACCACTGTCTGTTGCTATATATAAATTGTATGAATGTTCAATTGTTTAAAGATATATTAAATTTAGTCAATCCGTTTTAATACTTTCTTTCCAAACAAATTCTTTTATCAATTCCCCGCACCTCGGGAGGGCCAAAACAGTTGTACACAAACGGCGCGTATAATTTTTTATCATCAGATCATCCTTCTCCGCGGGAGTGTGGGGCTGCAGTGGAAAGTTGTATACAATGTATAAATGAATAAGTATATCCGGAATACATATCTCGAATATTTTAATTATTACTCTATTTTAAGCGATGCCCGAAAATCTAAAAGATTAATTGCTTGCTAATTAAAAATATTCATATTAATATTATTATATGAGGTTTCATTATGGCTGAGAAAACATTCAGAAATCCTTATCCGACAGTAGATATAATTATTGAAACAAAAACACCTCTTAAAAATGGTATTGTATTAATAAAACGTAAAAATCCTCCTTATGGATGGGCGATACCGGGTGGATTTGTCGACTACGGAGAAAGCCTCGAACAGGCCGCAGTACGTGAAGCAGAAGAGGAAACAGCTCTTAAAGTAAATCTTATACGCCAGTTTCATACATATTCTGACCCTGGAAGAGACCCGCGTCACCATACAATTTCCACTGTTTTCATTGCATCTGCCGCAGGAATACCGGAAGGCCGGGATGATGCGGCTGAAGCATCTGTTTTTTCAAAAAATGAAATTCCTGACGAAATGGCTTTTGATCATAAAACAATAATTGAAGATTATTTTTCTAATAAATATTAATCTATAAAATGGAGAAACGCTTATGCCACTTTCCAAATTTATGCTCAGCGCGGCGCAACTTACTCTCGATGCTGTTTTCAAAGCATCCGAGGCTGATATACGGCTTCACGGAGTCGAGAAAATTCCGGCAAGCCATGTACTCTTCGTTGTAAACCATTTTACAAGAATGGAGACGGCTTTTCTACCTTATGTACTGCATAAGCAGACTAAGCTGCATTCTCTATCTCTTGCTGACTCTTCTTTTTTCAAAGGTAAGTTTGATTCAATACTCCACAAAATGGGAGCAGTATCCACAAAAGATCCAGACCGGGACAAAGTTTTGGCGAATTCCCTTCTCACAGGAAAAATGAATGTAATAATATTCCCTGAAGGACAGATGATCAAGGATAAAAAACTGGTTGAAAAAGGTAAATTTCTGGTTTATAATACAGGTATAAGAAGGCCCCCTCATACCGGAGCTGCAAAAATTGCCATTCAGGTGGAGATATACAGGCAGATAATAAAAAAACTCTATGAGAAAAAAAGATTCGAAGATATAGATATGATTAAGGATATCTATGATTTTAAAAAAGAGGATATGGCAAGCATCCTTACCGGTTCAACATACATAGTTCCGGTTAACATCACATATTATCCTATAAGGGCAAGAAATAATCTTATAAAAAGAATGGTGGAAAAATTTACCGGTGAGACAACCGGCCGTGTCGCAGAAGAACTTGAAATTGAAGGAACCATGCTGACCAAAGGTGTAGACATAGACATAAACTTCGGCAACGCTTTGAAAATGTCAGATTACGTAAACAGCACATCAATAGTTAAAAGTATTTTTTCATGCCATCAGGAAACATGTTTCGGAGAGATCGCTGATAGTGAACATATTAATAGGCTCAGTATAAAAGTAATGCAGAATTATATGGATTCAATATACAAAATGACTACAGTTAATCATGATCATATATTCGCTTATTTTCTCGCCAACTATCCGAAGAACTCCATCAGGGATTATGACTTTAAAAACAGGGCCTCTCTTGCCATTGAGAGGTTAAAGAAATTTAAAAAATATTCATTTCACTCAACACTGGTCAAAAGGCACGATAATATCGGTTCAGATACATTTCACGAAAAATATGACAGTTTCATGGAGGAGGCTGTAAAAAATAATCTCGTCGAAATTAAAGGTGATACCATCATAAAGAACATGGGTAAATTCGCCCTGCTTTATAATTTTCATATTATCAGAAAAGATAATTTTATAGAAGTTCTAAAAAATGAAATTGAACCTTTAACAGAACTGACCGCAATGCTCAGACGAATTATGTTTATGACGCCCTGGCTTGTAAAATTAAAAATCAGAGACACATTTCTGAAACTTGATCAGAAAATATATCATGATGATTATAACCAGTTCTTCAGAGAGGGAATATCAAGAACTGAAAATACCGGACAACCGTTCTTCCTTCACAACATATTTAATACACGCGGAGTTATTCTTGTACACGGCTATATGGCTGCTCCGGAAGAGGTAAGGTCATTTGCCGAAAAACTTTATAAGGCCGGATATTCGGTGTATGGAGTAAGGCTTCGCGGTCACGGTACTACGCCCGAAGATCTCTCGAGCCGGAGATGGCAGGACTGGAACGAATCGGTGAACAGGGGATATGTTGTCATGAAAAACAGCGTGTCGGAATTCGCTGTTGCAGGATTTTCAACAGGTGCGGGAATAGCTCTTCTTCAGGCGGTACAGAAAGGTAATAAATTAAAAGCGCTTGTCTCAATCAGCGCGCCTCTCAGGCTTCAGGATATAAGAGCCTCATTCACCGGTGCGGTAAGTTTTTTCAATACTATTCTTAAAAAATTTAAAATTGAAAAAGGAAAGATGGAGTTTGTACCCAATGTTCCTGAAAATCCCGATATCAATTATTCCAGAAATCCGATAAACGGGACTTATGAACTCGGCAAACTGATGAAATATGTTGAGAGCAACCTCTCTAAAATAACAATACCGGCTCTTTTGGTACAAGCCACGGGAGATCCCGTAGTAAATCCTCAGAGTGCTGATGAAATATATTCAAAAATAAGTTCACTCGATAAAAAGCTTGTTAAGATTGAATCCGGGCGGCATGGAATAATCAGGGGGAAAGAACTTAAAGAGGTATCTGACGAAGTAATAACTTTTCTTAACAGAGTATTCGGCAAGTAAAGATTACTTTTATCTTTACTGCTGAATCTCCCCCGGATTTTTCGGGACTTCTATTGCTATACCGAGTTTGTTGATCCCCACGGCTTTTGAAGTATCAAGCACCTTCACAAGGGTATCAACAGACGCATCTTTATCAGATCTTATAACAAGTCCATCCTGCATTGTTCTTTCAAGATTTTTAGAAAGATTAGATGTCAGGTTTTTTAATTCAATTTTTTCTGAATTAAAAAAGATGACATTGTCCTTTGTTATACTTACAACCACAGGCCCCTTAAACTGATCCATGTCAGTCGTTCCCCTGGGGAGGTTAACCTTTATGTCAGACTGTTTATTCTGATTAAATGTATAAAGCAGGCTGAAGCTGATAAAAAAGAAGATAAAAAGATTCATTATAATATCAGTCTGGGCTGTCGATTCGAGAGAAAGAAAAAGTTTAGTCTTTGGAGTTATTTTCATCGATCAGACCTTCCGCGTATCCTGTATCAAATCAAGAAGTTCTTCTCCCTGATGATTAAGATCTCTTGCCAGATTATTAATTCTTCCTACCATTACATGGTATATAACATAATATGGTATGGCAACTATAAGCCCCCCTGCAGTAGTGATCATTGCCTGATAAATCCCTGCTGCCAGAAAATCAACAGTAACCGAACCGGCTAATCTTTCCCACGCCATGAAGGACTGTATAAGCCCCATAATTGTACCGAGAAACCCGAGCATCGGCTCAACACCGATAATAATAACAAGAAGCAGCATATACTTCTCCGCCTCCGCCAGCTCTAATGCACCTTTTCTTTCCATTGCACGTTCAATCCCGACACGGTCTTTATGAATATTCTCAAGCCCGGCACAGAGGACTTTGCTGACAGGATGCTTCACAACCTCGCACTCTCTGACCGCCAGATCTATCTCGTTTTTTCTTACAAATGAATGTATCCTGTCAATGAACGCATTAACATCCATTTTTAAAGAGAGAAAATAATTAATCCTATTAATAACAATTGCAAGGGCAATAACTGATCCCAGAATTATAGGGATCATTATAAATCCCCCCTTGTATACAAGAGTATTGCTGAACATATATTTCATCCTTAAGTTTAATTAGAAAGGTAAATTCTCATAAAAGCCTTTAAATTCAGATACCATAAAACCTGATCTGTTACAATCATAAGAGTACTTCTGGTAATAAAAAATCAACAAAATAAAGCAATAATTGTTCCTGATTATATAAATTTATCCCAGGCCGACTTCTGCGGCGGAGTATAAAACATTTTTGTTTATTTATAATAAAAGGTTCATTGTTTTAATCCTTGTCTTTTTAAAAATGTGAAACCTGAAGGCGGATAAATGAAACAGACAAAAGATCTTGCAGGGAAAGAAATAGGGCCAATTCTTCTCAGCTATTATATCCCGGCATTTATCACTGTAATAACCGGCGCTCGGTACAATATCATCGGAAGAATATTTATTGGACAGAGAGTCGGCATGGCGCCGTTTGTAATGCAGACAGTCATGACTCTCACAAGACAGGTACTGTTCCTTCTTCCGACGCTATGGATATTTCCGCAGATATTCGGTTTAAACGGAGTATGGATCTCTACCCCGGTCCCTGACGGGTTAAACGGCATTTTTGTTTTTTATCTTCTCAGAAAATCGATTAGGCAGATGGACTCTCTTATTGAAAATGAATCTGCAGTATAATCCTACAGATTAAATTCAAGTTCAACAGTATCTCCATCGTAGTGTTTCTCCGGGGCCACTGAAAGCTTTTCAAATACTGACAGCATCTTCTGATTCTGCGACAGTACAGATGCTGTGAGCTTTTTAATCCCTCTCTCCTTTGCAATTTTTATAAGGAAGTTGGCTAAAAATGTGGCAAGCCCTTTACCCTGAAATTCCTCATCTACGACAAACGCCATCTCGTATGCTTCGCCGCTTGGGAATGCAGCGTATCTTGCCTCAGCTACAATTCTTTCTGTATTACCCTGCTGAAAAACAGCAACAATCGCCATGATCTTTTCGTAATCTACGCTGAGATACTTCTGCATATTTTTATGAGGCATAACTTTAACATGGGTAAAATATCTGTAATACTTCGACTCATCAGAGAACTTGTAGAACAGCCTCCTCATCATATCTTCATCTGAGGCTCTTATCGGCCTTATCTTAAGCTCCAGCCCGTCTTTGAAAGTCTTAACAGTTTCAATCTTGATAGGGTAATTCGCCGCTATTGACCTGTAAATCTGATCAGGATAAAGATAACCAAGCTCCTTCGCCCTGTTGAAGAGAATCTCCCTGTGATCAGGATGGGCTATCTCTATGAGCGATAATGCTTTCTCCCTGTTGGACTTCCCGAAAAGTGAAGCAACACCATATTCAGTTACTACGTATCTTGCTGTACTAAGAGTAGATCTTACTCTTTCATTATCGAGTTCATGCGATATTACAATATTGCTCTCTCCATCCTGCCCGAGAGACTTCAGCGCAAAAATAACCTTCCCTCTCCCTGAAAAAGCAGTACCTGCCGCAAAATTAAACTTGCTCTCATAACCGGAAAGAAGATCATCACCTGCATATACAAGAACCTTTGAGGCTGTTATATCCATCTTCTCCACATTCATTATGCATATAAGTTTCGCAATATTTTTTAAAGTAAGCGGATTGGCAAGCTTCGCAATAGGATAGAAACCGAAAAGCTGATTATGGTCTACATAATCATAAAGCTCTTTTGAACCAAAGCAGTAACTTGTGGATATCTGTCCGCCATATTCCCTTTTTCTGTCAACAGAAACAGCGCCGGACTCAACAAGATCAATTACCCAGTCAGATACAACATTTGTTACTACCCCGAGATTTCTCTTTGACATGAGGTGAACAGCTATCGCATCAAACAGTCTTCCCACATGAAGAACAACAGTTGATCCATCCTGAATAATGTTGCTCACATGCCATCCTATTACATCCTGAATGCTGTCATACTGTTTGTGTTCTCTTTCCTGAAGGGGCTCATTACTTAAAATTACATGGTCCACCTGGTCAACATGAACTGATGTCTCACCATAAGTAACAGGCATGTTAGGATTGACCTCTGCGATTACAATCGATGCATTTTTAATTACGGTATCGGCAACATCAATAGCTATCCCGAGGCTCATAAATCCTCTTTTATCAGGAGGGGAAGTGGTAATTACAGCTATATCTATCTCCACCGCTTTTGTGGCAAAAATATACGGAATCTCCACAAGATTGGCAGAGATGTAATCTTCTTTACCGTTGCACACATTTTCGACTGTAGCTTCTCCGCTTCTGAATGTTTTAAGGCGGTAGTTCTGGATGTCGCATGACTCATCTGTAAAAAATCCGTCTGAAGAAAACAGCTGAATAATCTCAAGATCATAATTCCTGAAATTTTCCGATGTTGATATTTCTTTTGCTGCAATTGCCGGTGTTGCCGGACCACTTGTAAGAAAAATTTTATTCCCCGGTTTTATAAGGGATGTAAATTGTTTCATATTTATAACTTTATTATCAAAATTTTCCGGTTTATACATACAGCCTCTCTTTCTTTAAGGAGTTTAATACAGTATAACATCATCATAACTTCATTTCCAATCGTTCTAAAGCAAACTATAGTTTTACTGTATAAAATCAATCTATTTCTTTTTAATAAGGATCGGACCTATCCGGATCGTTAAACTTTACCGATAATATAATAATGAAATTAGAGAACAGTTTAAAACTGATCGTAAATTCTATATTATACTGAAAAAAATACACCGGGAACTGATCATTTAATCTTTTTAAATAATTACATATAGAAATCTTTAAATTCTGCTATTTTCACTTGACATAAAACAAATGTATGCTAATATTATGTTTAGCTTTAATAAAGAAGGTATTATATGGCAAAAGATCTTACAGACAAACAGCAGCTCATACTTGATTTTATAAAAAATGCAATTAATGATTCCGGATTTCCTCCTACCGTTAGAGAAATCGGTGATAAATTCGGAATAACTGTCAAGGGCGCTTATGATCATATGAAAGCCATTGAAAAAAAAGGATTTATTAAAACCGAACATAATAAATCACGCGCAATCGTAATTATAGATGATGAACTGGAAATTAAAAGTTCCGGTATCAGTATACCCCTGCTTGGAAGAATCGCGGCAGGTTCTCCGATTCTTGCAGAGGAGAATATAGAAGATTACCTCTCATTCCCGGAAGAGATGTTCAGCAATGGAGAATATTTTGCCCTTACAGTAAAAGGGGATTCAATGATCGAGGGTGGAATTTTTGACGGAGATATTGCTGTTATCAAAAAACAGAACACAGCAAATAACGGTGAAATTGTCGCAGCCCTTATTGATGATGAAGCGACCCTGAAAGTTTTTCAGAAAACTTCAAACTCCATTAAACTGATGCCGAGAAATGCGGCATACAAACCAATCGAAACTACAGATGTTATCATTATGGGCAAACTCGCCGCTATATTCAGAAGATACTTGTAATTATCTTTTTTATTTGACAGACCGTATCTCTTTCTGAACAATCAGAATTGCATATCTAATACAAATACAACTTCTCTAAAACAGAGAGAAGTTGTATTTTAATATATTTCAACTGTAATCACTTAAATTAAAACTGATTGCTGAAGAACACTCCGGCAATAACAGCAGTTGCAATATACGTCCGGAAGCGGATATAAATTTATTTAAAAATAAGAACATGGTAAATGAAAAATAAAATATTACTGACAATACTGATTTTAACAATAGGCAGATTTATCTATGCATCTCCGATAGCCGGAGTGTCCGGAATTTCAGGCAACACCGAAAGAGCATCCGCCATTGCATCGGTTCTTGAACAGCATATCCTTTCAATATTAAAAAAAAACAATTTCAGCACAATCCAGCCGGAGATTATAAATCGTGAGCTTACCAAATTCAACTGCACTGAAGAAAAATGTGTTCTAAAATTTGCTGAAAATGCTGATATCGATCTTATAATATCGGGAACAGTAACAGATAAAAAAAAGTCTATTGTTATAAAACTTAATTCTTACGGAATAACAATTCCTTTCGGCAAAAGGATTATTTCCAGATACGAAGTGAAACTCTCCATGGATGTAAATATCGGTTCAAGGGAGTTCAGCCTTATAACCGAGGAGCATGCTGCCGAGTTTCTCTCAAGGACACTGAATGTTTTTCTTTATCCTGTAACAGTTAAAGGAACAGCTGATTCGTTTACCATTTCAGAAGATTTAAAGATTAACGGGAAATTCAGTATTTACTCAACAGACAAAAATAACCTGGTAGAGAAAACCGGTGATACAGAAATAACTGATAATAAACTGTCAGTTGTCCGCGGTGAAATAATCCCCGGAAAAAGTTTTATACTCCTGCCCTTTAAAGATAAAAGTAAAGAGATACATCAGTACTACACGGCAAGAAAGAGAGAAATAGTTTTTGAGAGAACATCGTTCTATGATACACTCTTTCTGCTTGCTGTAATGCCTGTCGCAAGCGCATCGATGCCGTTTTCCTCACCGTTCCTCGGCTACTATGCAAATAACGACTGGACCGGTTTAGGGTTGTGGATGGTTAATGCTCCGCCCTATCTCTATATTGAAGCGAGAGGATTAATCAACTCACCAAAAAGACTAAAGGAAAAGAACAGGGACATTACACGCGACGACAGGGCAATGAACTACTTTGCCTGGTATATGCTTGCTGCCGGCGGGATGCCGCTCTTCATAGATGCATATACCGGTGATTACCTTCACCAGGCGTCATATTTTACCGGCAACAATGATCTCCTGGGCAGCACAGCCACTGCTGCAATGCTATCACTGACGAGCAACGGCGCAGGACTTTTCTATAAGGGGGAAAGATTCTGGGGTTACTTTTATTTCCATCTGAACAACATGTTGTTATATATGACCATGCGTGAATTTTCCGCACCGGAAAACTATGATGAAGTTTCCGGAACTTACACCAGAGGAAGTACAAACAGGAGAAACGGTATCGCATTCTGTTCGTTATTTGCACTTTCAAAAACTATAGAGGTAATTCACGCAATCACGGGAAAAGAAAATCTTTCCAGCGGAGAAGTCACTGATGAATATATTATACCGGAACCGTTATTTACACTGGACGAAAAAGGTAATCCGGTATTCGGAGTCAGTTTAACATTAAAGTTTTAAGATAACGATTTCTCAGCAAATTTCATTGATCATTGTCAAAAATCGTACCTGACGCTTAATGAAGCCATGTCCTTATCCCGCAGAAAATATATCACAGAAGTATCTTCACCCGGCAGAACAGATTCCGAATCAGATTCTGCGTTTATATAAACATAAGATGCTTTTAAACTGAGCCCGTTCTGGAAATCGTACTTTATTTCCGGTTTAATTACATACGCATTTTTATTCATCTCTGCAAGGTATGACGCTGAAAGTTTAAGCCTGCTGTCAAAACAGATCTCTTCAAACCTTAACAGAAAAATTTTTGTAAGAAACGGAGCCATCAGGTCTTTATCCGCATACCAGGGCTGCTGCCATTCTACTGTTATTATACTCTCTCCGTCGTAATCTTTAATGAATTTATTTACAGGTATATAATAATTAAAACCCGCTGCGTAATGAACATAATGGGATTTTTCCGTTTCAAAGCCTGACCTGCCGCTGTATAAATTAGTCATCATAAACTCGCTAAAGTCTCTTTCAACCAGCCATGTTTTATCGGGAGAATAGACAGCTTCGCACTGAATAACGAAGTCTGATATCTGGGTTGAAAGATCGAAACCGAACATATTTACAATAAAATATTCAGGTTGAACTTCCAGCGAAGCAGGACTGTTATAGATATCTATATATTGAGGAACAAACACCGGGTTACGGTCCGGCCCGTGATAATAGCTCAATGAGAAATCAACTCCGCCGGGGCTGAAAGATGATCTTATTCCGTATGCGGCATTTGAAATATCTTTATCCAGCCCTTTGTTTTCCTGCACATTGAGAGTCATAAGTGCAGACTCAGATTTAATCTGCCAGTAGTTTCCATCAGCAGGAATCTCTGCCGGAATATGTACAGGAACAAAAACCATTTCAACGGTAGCGAATCCCAGAAAGAACATCAATGATCCTGAAGGGACAGCAAGTTTTAATTCATCTTCATCAGCAAAAACATACTCTCTCAAATCCAGCGGATTAAAATACGATGTGGGATTATATACATCGGCGGTTCCCCATAAATACACCTGGTTCCCTGCTCTTAAACGGAAAAGAGAATTGCTGTAATTGAGATATAGCTCATTAGGTTCTATTTCATAATTTTTATCAGAGATAGTGAGGTTGTCGGATACATCAAAACCATTTCTGTAATAATATCTTTCACCCGGTTCTTTATCTCCAAACTGCGGAGTATAATAAAGATTTGTTTTTGAGTAGAGGAATAAATTTTCACTTCCCGCTTTGAATTCAAGATTAACTCTCAATTCATTTTTCAGATTTCTTTCTTTTTTTGTTTTGTTTTTGTCCGAAGAATAATAATTTTCTAATTCGGCAAAACCATCCGCAGAAAAATTAAAGGAACCGGCCCCTTCCCCGATGCTATCCTTTTCCAGGTTGTTTTCATCACCAGCTGCCTCAGCATTATCCTCTTTGATCATTAAATCTTTTTTGTCAGCCGCGTATAAATAGATCAAAGATTCATTACATGAATGTTTAAGTCCGCCGGTTAATACACAAAAAATTGACGGAGAGAAAATGATAAGCGACATTATTACTGTTATTTTTTTAAAATTTCCATTCATAATAATCTCCCCTGGTAAAGGATTACGGCGGCTCCGTTTAAGAACCACCATAGAAATAAAACTATCTTAAAGATTCTTTATTAAATATAGACTGCTGGAGCGGAATATTATATTTCACTTCCTGCACATTCAGAATCGTCCCGCCGGCTTCATCACTCTGCATCATTACAACTTTAAACGGTGTGAGGATGCCGTTAACCATTTTAATATTATGGTTTTCGAGATATTTAAAAAATTTCCCGTTGCGGAAGAAATCAACTCTCAATACAAAGTAATCCGACTTTCTGACATAAAGAATACTTTTATCATAAACTTTACTTGCATTGTTTTTCTTAACCGCTTCCACCGCATAACAGTCTTCACCCGCGGCTTTTTTATCCCCTATATATTTGTAATCATAATCATCAATATCTCTCGACTCCATATCTTCATAGAAAAAATGTGAGTTAACAAAAGGTTTGTCTTTATCTGATGACGCGATGCGTTTCACTTTTCCTGATGAAAGCTGAAGCCACTGGTCATCCTCCCTGTTGTTATGAGTATGGGTAAGAAGTTTTATCTCTGTCGGTTTTATAAACTCTATGAGAATTCTCTCTTCATCCTTCCCGATTTTTTTCATCGACAATACAAATTCCTTATCGCTGACTCTTCCCTCTTTAGTAATCTTCATCGTAATTTTTGACCGCCCTGAATCTGCTTCAGGCAGAGCGTCACTTCTTTCTATGATTTCTCTCCCTGACTGTGCGAACAGCATTTCAACTGAAAAAAACAAAATCACTGATAATAAAAAAAACTTTTTCATTGATATCCTCCACTAAAAATATTATTCTTTTTTTGCATCTGCGGAATTCTCTGATGCCTCTATGGCAAACAGTTTTCCTATATTAAAAATTCTCCAGAAAAGAGAATTCGATCTGCTTTCTGAAAGATCCGCTCCAGTCGCTTTTATAACCGCAGGCAGTACAATAAGCGCTCCAAGTGTTGTTGTAACCATTGTCGACGCACATAACAGTCCGAAGAATATTATCGGTTTGAAGTTAGAAATTGTCAGCACCGTAAAACCGAATATAAGCGCAAGCGATGTATAAATTATCGCTTTCCCTGAAAGTTTAAGCGTTCTGGTAATGGTTCTGTCAATATTATGTTCCTCATCCATAAAATGCCGGTATGTATTGAGAAAATGAATCGTATCATCAACCCCGATACCAATTACAAGACAGGCGATAATTGAAGTCGCATAATCAAGATTGATGCCGCACCATCCCATAATTCCAAAATTCATTATTATAGCTGTACTCATTGGAATCATTGAGAGCAATCCCGCTTTCCAGTTTTTAAAAAGAATTATAACAATGAAAACAACCGTGAGAAGGGAAAAGATCAGACTGTTAGCCTGGCCGGAAATTACATATCCAGATAGACGTACAATAATTGAGGGCACCCCGCTGATAGAGTAAGAATATTTTTTATCAAGATTGTTCCGCAGGTACAGGTCAATACTCTTATGTATCCGGTCAAACTCTTCAGTCCCGAGTATCTTATTCCCGTCATTATGTTTTACAAAAATAAGTGCAGATCTGTAACCCGGATCTATATAAGATTCAAATTCATCAAACCGTCCGTCAAAATTATCATCATCGCCGCTATAAATTTCAAGATAATCCATTATATCTTTTTTGTTTTCCGGAATTTTGTAAAACTCCGGCTTGTCATTATTCATAGCCATATTCATCGTTTTTATTATATCAGTAAATGCATCTGTCCTTCCCACATGAAGCTCATTTGATATTTTCTCGGACTGGAGCCATTCCCTTATATTGTCAATGGTCCTTAAAAATTCCGGATCTTTAACTCCATCATCAGTTCCCGAGTCGATTATTATTTTTGTCCCGAATGAGCCTCCGAGTTTGTCTCCTATAATCCGGTGACTTTTCCTTACATAATCATTCTCTTTAAAATATGAAAGTATTGAAGTTTCGACTTTCATATTCATAGCGCCGGCAATTGAAATTAACAGGAGTATCAGAGTCACAACAATAACTTTTCCATAGTTATTGATCGATAATCCTGCTACTCTGGACACAAACCTGTCGGCAAAATCAGTTCTCAGTGCATCATTTTTATCTTCACCGCCGGTACCTTCAGGAACAGATAAAAGCATCATTGCAGCAGGGATCATTGATGTTGAAATAATTACAGCAACAAGAACCCCCAGCGCGGAAAAGAGCCCCCAGTCCCTGATTGCGGTTACCTGATTTGTTAATAACGATGCAAATCCAAGAAATGTCGTCAGTGCTGCAAGGAATACGGTGATGGAGATATGCGACATGGATATTCTGAGGCCCTCAGCTTTCTCCATTCCTTTGAGTTTAACAATATCTATATAATACTGGTTAACAACATGAATGGAATACGAACTTCCCACTGCAACAATAAGTGCAGGCAGCGACACGCCAAGCATTGTAAGCTTGAATCCCAGGTGGCCCATTAAACCGAGCACCCATATATCAGAGAGTACAAGTGTTGCCAGCGGAAGGAAAACACCTCTCGCTGATCTGAAATTTAAAAAGAAAACTAATATTATAACGGCAAACATCGGGGGAAGAAAATTTATGAGGTCATTATTCATGTAATCACTGAGATATTTATTAATGACAGGTACACCCTGAATAACAGAATTTATATCCGTGTAACTTTGAATTATTTTCCACGACTCTCTGGTGATATCATCATGATTTTTAATATTTATAAACTTAACAACAAGAGCAAAATCTGTTATATTTCCGCTTTTGTCTTCAGCGAAAAGCCCCCTTGCGAAAGCAGGATTTTTTCTTAACCTTTCCTTGAATACTTTAAAACTTTTATCGTCAGACGGAAGGATTCTCCTGCCGTTTTCATCTTTATCAACAATGTCAACAGACTGCAATGTATCATTAGTGCCGCTGATATCCTTCCCGGTGAGAGGTGATATTATATCATCAATTAACTGGGCCTTCTTCAGGTCATTCAGGAAAGCCATTCTCTTTTTGAATGACCTGAACTCCCATCGTGAAATTTTTTTATCACTATTTTTAACGGATGAGTCCGCCTCTGACACTGCATCCGGTATTTTAACTTTTTCAAGAGAGTAACTGCCGCTTCCGCTTGTTATTTTGGAAAACTCTCTCTTCACTGCCCTCTGATAGGCCGGATCTTCATTGAAATACTCAACCAGTGAATTTAAAGTCTTTTCTTTTGTTTCTTTATCATAAACGTTAAGCTTTTCAAGTCTTGCAGTTTCAAGCGACTCATTGTACTCTTTGAACTCTTCAAGATCAGTAACCAGATTATCAAAGTCACGGAAAAACCCGGCGGACCATAGATTTTTATTAGAGGAAATTGTGGATATAATAAAATTATCAAGATTACCGTAAATCTTTTTTGTCTCTTCATTGAACAAATAGAGAGAGTCCTTCTGCGGCATCATTACATCATATGAATTATCAAATTTGATCTTCCATATTCCTGTACCAAGAATAATTGTAACAATCAGAAGAATCAGAAGAACCGTCACCGGCCGTCTTAAGACAAAACTGATATACCTGTTAAGCATAAATATCCCCCTATTTATCCAGTCTGATTTTCCCCGACACTATTCCGCCGAAGAGAAGCGATCTGAAACTCTCGATCGCATCTTTTACTGTAAGATTATTCTGTAATATGAATTTAGGATTAAAAACAGAATCAGCAGCTGATCTGTAAAACGCAAAGACAAAAAACGGATTGATATCCCGGAAAAGGCCTGAATCGATTCCCCGCTTAAACTGTTCCCTGAATTTTTCGCCGAATTCATCAATAAGTGAATCTATCTCTTTCTGAATGTGCGGATAATAATTTCTCACGTCCCGAATAAGATTTTCTGATACATCTCCGAAAATATTATATGAAACCCTGAAAAGAATATTTATTGCCTTATCAGGTTTCTCAGCTTCAGTTTCCAGAGATTTAAGATCAAGTTTCATTTTCATAAACAGCGATTTAACAATTGAATGAACAATTTCATCTTTTCCCTTGTAAAAACGGTATATTGTTTTTTTTGAAACACCGCACTTCCTTGCCAGGTCATCCATTGTTATAGATTTAACACTGTTTTTATCCCACAACTCTCTGAATTTTGTAAGAATATTATCTTTTATCTCTTCATCAGTCATCTTGGTTTCTCCGGAAACTATGGAAACTATTTATACCTATTTAGTTTCCATAGTAATTTTTTTCAACTACTTTTTCTGCAGTGAATATTTTTTAATAGAAAAAAAACAGTATCGGATCGATGATGTGAGGGTAAAAATTTTAATATTTAATTTGATTATCCGTAAATTCGGATTAAATTAAACATTAACTTTTTATAAAAATATATATAAAAACTTATAATGGGAAGACAAAATTATGAACGGTTTATTAAGATTTTTTTTAAACAAATATCCACCCGAAAGTTTCGTTCGCTTTAAAAAAGCCCAGTATGTATTTATCTTTAGTTCCTCAATGCTTATAGCCCTGTCGATACTCAATATTTTCGGTTTCTTTTTTCTTGATTCAGACAGGATGTTTGAAATAGCAAAATCATCATCTCTTCTTGCGATATCATGTATAATAATAATTTTTCTGATCAAATCAGGACGGATGGAAATAGCGGCAAACACCCTTGCATTTACCGCAAGTTTTATATGCGCAGCAGGTTTTCTTACAAGGCCATATTATCTTTCCGGAGTTACAATGGGAGTATTTATGCATGTCGCTCTTGCTTATGCAACTCTTTACTGTTCATTTCTGGTTTCAACAACTATACTTCTGCTTTTTTTTGCAACACATACCTATCAATATATATTTATTGCTAAGCCGGCTGCCTCAGGTTTTCTGATTCAGATAGCAAATTCAACATTCATAGACGGATTAATTACTCTCACACTGCTTTATGTTCTGGGGACTGTAACTTCACAATTTCTAAACCGCGCGGTAATTACTATAAAATCCGAATCTGAAAAAAATAAAGAAAGCTACTCGCAGATCAAGTCTCTTATAAGTACAATTAAAAATGCGGTTATAGAACTGAACGATTCAATAGATAAAAATCGTGATATAATAACAAAATACTCGGACAATGCACAATCTCAGGCAGCATCAATGGAGGAGCTCTCAGCTACTGTTGAAGAAATTTCAGCCGGGACAGAAAGCGTATCAAAGTCCACTGATTATCAGAAACAGTCCATTGAAGATCTGTCCGAAAGTATAAATGCCCTTTCCGTATCCATTGACTCAATCGAAAATTACGGGAATGGCATGAAGGATACACTTGTTTCATTTTTAAACAATGCGAAGAAAGGAAGCCAGGCTTCAGGAACTCTTGATTCTATTAATAAAAAAATTCTGCAGAATTCAAATGATATAACACTTGTTATTACCATAATAGAAGAATTTTTTGATAAGATAAATCTTCTCTCCCTTAATGCAGCTATTGAAGCTGCAAGAGCGGGAGAGCATGGACGTGGTTTCGCAGTTGTCGCAGAGGAGATAGGCAAACTGGCCGATCACTCTACGCAGGAACTTAATAGAATTGCAGACCTGATTGAAACAAACAAAAAAGATGCTGTTGAAGCCAATAAAGTCATAAACCAGATTCTTGAATTTATTGAAGAAACAGTTACATCACTGAATACACTTCAGGGAAATGCTGTAATAACTCTTAAAGCCCTGGAGGAGCAGAAACAGCTTAAGTCCGATATGGATATCAAAACCAGAACTGCCATTGAAAAAACTGAACTGATTAATATTTCAATGAAAGAGCAGCAGTACGCAGTCGAAGGAATAGCATTGTCTATTGAGGATACAGGAAAAACAATTCAGCAGAATGCAGATAATACAAAAATTCTGCAGGAGAGTGCAGACAGGCTCAAACAGCTCTCCTCACAGATCGAGAAGGAGATAACTGAATAGTTATCTCCTGAAATCGCCCATTACTTCATAGGCATCATTCACTACAATAAAAGCAAGAGGGTCGATATTTTTTACGGCCCCCTTCACTTTAGGGAGTTCCCTTGTATGAAGAGCAAGGTAAATAACATCTTTCTCTTCACCGGTATATCCACCCTCTCCCCGAAGAAGAGTGCACCCCCTGTCGAGCTCGTTAATTATAAATTCCCTTATCTCGTCAGGCTTTCCGCTGATAATAAACAGTTCCTTTGTGTATGACATACCCTCTACAATAAAATCTGTCCCTTTGGTTGTTATATAAAGCGAGATGAATCCCCATAAAATAAGGTTCGGATTTTTAAAAATAATACCTACTCCGAATATTACAAAAGTATCAATCATCAAATATGACGTCCCTACCGTCAGCCCGAAATATTTCCTCAGAAGAAGCGCCGGGATATCACTCCCGCCGGTTGATCCGTTAAACTTTATAACGAAGCCTACACCAACTCCGAGAAGCATCCCTCCTGCAACTACTGCAAGAAATATCTCATTGGTAAAAGAAACACTCTGATCATTAATTCTGAAGACAAAATCTTTCAGGAAAAAAGCTCCGGTAAACTTCTCAGAGGCAAACAGGTCAGTAAAAAAAGAAAGAGAAAATATTCCCCAGAGTGTTTTAATACCGAACATTTTGCCGAATACAATTACTCCTATAATAAATAACGGAATATTTATAAGCAGCATCAATAGACCCGCAGGAATATTGAAAAGATAAAAGAATATCTGTGCTATCCCTGCCGCGCCACCCGGGCTTGCTTTAAAAGGGATAAGGAATAGAGATAATCCCAGGCCCCCTATTGCACATCCGAAAAAAATTCCGCCAAAATCCTTAATGATATTAATAATATCATTTTTTTTATTAAATCCAATGCCGGTCATCTGCCAACTCCGTAATGTAATTTGTAATTTTAAAATTATGTAAATTCATAGCCACTGTAAAAATGATTATATTTCAATTCATCCGTACTTCAGAAATATTTTAAATTAAATAATCGGAATATGTATGATTAACACGGCAGTAAAATTTAATTCAATCTTAAAATTATGCAGACTGCGTGAAAAATGGTATATTTTATAAACATTTAATATATTACTGACTCGTAGTACTGATTCTCGTATATCTGTCGAAAAACAGTATTAAAAATGATTTTACAATTCATCCGGCTTAAACTAATTATTATTTATATCAGGAAATTTGTGTGAAAACATTATCTTTAGAAACAGAAAAAGCATTTAATAAACTTAAAGGCTATCTTTCAGATCTTGAGTCTGCTGCAGTTGCATACTCCGGAGGTGTCGACAGTACTCTTCTTTTATACACTGCATCAATAATTCCCGGTCTGAAATTACGGGCTTACACTGTAAAAAACGTAATGATACCTGAAGATGAAATTGATGCCGCCGTAAAAACGGGAAAACAATTCGGCGTCGCACACCAGCTGATTGATGTTGATATCCTCTCGTTTGATAATGTAGCTTCCAACACTCCGGAAAGATGCTATTACTGTAAAACGGTCATCTTAGAAAAAATAATTAATGCCGCTTCAGATCACGGCATTGCCTCGATACTGGAAGGAACTCATTCCGGAGATATTAATGATTACAGGCCGGGTTTAAAAGCAATACATGAACTTGGAGTAATAAGCCCGCTCCGTGACGCAGGCTTTGATAAAAATAAAATATATGAATTATCTGCATTCCTAAATCTTCCCACATCGGGAAAAGAATCTTATCCATGCCTTGCGACAAGAATTCCCTACGGAACTCCGATTACTTCCGGACATCTCAAAAAAGCTGAACTCGCAGAAAAAATTATTGCTTCTTTCGGATTCAGTAAAATACGCGCGAGGATTCATGGCGATATCCTGCGCATTGAAATCGATGAAAAAATGATTCCGGAGATAACAGCCGAACCGGTAAGAAAAAAGGTCTACTCCGCGCTCCAGGATGCAGGATTCACATATATTACCCTTGACCTCCGGGGATACAGGGCCGGAAGCATGAACCTAATATTAGAGGGACAGAAGTGAACGAAGAAAAAATAAAATCTCTCATAGATAAAATCAGCAGCGGTAAAGTCACGAAGGAGGAAGCTCTCTCCCTTTTAAAGACACTTCCATTCGAAGATATAGATTTTGCCTGCATCGATCACCACAGGCCTTTAAGAACCGGCCAGCCTGAGGTTATATATGCTGAAGGAAAATCCAGTACGCAGGTTAAAGAGATCGCTGAAAAACTTTCGGCCAACAACAGGGTCATTATGGCTACGAGAGCATCGGAAGAACTTTTCTTTTTTCTCAAACCGTTTTTCCAGAAAATACAATACAACACTCATGGACGGATAATAATTATCGGCGAGATTCCTGAACCTGTAACGGATAAAAGAATACTTGTTCTCACAGGCGGAACAACCGATATCCCCGTTGCGGAAGAAGCTGCTGTAACAGCCGAAGTCATGGGCTCGCCAGTTGACAGACTGTTCGATGTGGGGATTGCCGGAGTACACCGTATACTTTCAAAAATAGATATGCTTCAGAACGCTAACGTAATAATCGCGGTCGCAGGGATGGAGGGGGCGCTTCCTTCACTGGCTGCGGGACTGGTAAGCCGGCCTGTAATAGCTGTACCGACAAGTGTAGGCTATGGTGCAAATTTCGGAGGAGTATCAGCCCTTCTCACAATGATTAACAGCTGCGTACCGGGAGTGTCAACTGTGAATATTGACAACGGATTCGGCGCGGGTTATCTTGCAGCAATTATAAACCGGGGATAATATATGAAAAAAGCATATTTCGACTGCTTTGCCGGAGCAAGCGGAGACATGATAATCGGAGCATTCATTGATGCAGGATTTGATTTTCTGCTTCTTGAAAAAGAACTGGCCAAACTTAATATTCCGGGCTACAGACTCTCCCGTGAAAAATGCGTGAAAAAAAATATCTCAGCATCAAAGTTTTATGTTGATGTATCATCCGGCCAGCACCACAGGCCATTGAGCAGTATAATCAGAACAATAGATCAAAGTGATCTTCATCCTGTTGTAAAAAGTAATGCCATATCAATCTTCAATATTCTGGGAACAGCTGAATCTTTTGTCCACAATACGGATATTGAAACAATACATTTTCATGAAATCGGAGGAATTGATTCTATAATCGATATCTGCGGGGCAGCAATCTGTTTCCATGAATGCGGCATTGACACTGCAGTATCATCTCCTCTTAATACGGGAAGCGGCTTTGTTAAGACCGCACACGGAATGCTTCCTGTACCAGCTCCGGCAACAGCGGAGATACTTAAAGATGTTCCTGTATACTCAAGCGGTATTAAAGCCGAGCTAACCACCCCGACCGGCGCTGCTATAATCAAGCATTACTGCAGTAATTTTTCTCCGCTACCTGATATAAAAACTGAATCCATAGGATACGGAGCCGGATCAATGGATCTTGACATTCCTAATGTTCTGCGCCTGTTTATCGGTGCTGACACATTAAGTTTAACTGCCGATGACGAAGTATCTGAAATAGAAGCGTCTATTGATGACATGAACCCTGAATTTTATTCATACCTTTTTGAACTGCTGCTCGCGGAAGGCGCCCTGGATGTATCTGTAATACCCGCTGTAATGAAAAAAAACCGCCCCGGACATATACTGAAAATTCTTGCTGCAAAAGAAAAATCAGAAAATATTGCCGGAATAGTATTCAGAGAAACAACAACGTCGGGCCTAAGAATAAATATTGTCAGAAGAAAAACCCTTGAACGCAAATTATTTACAGCTGATACGAAATACGGGCAAGTGAGAGTAAAAATTCACAGGATGAACGGTGCTCCTGTAACGGTCTCCCCGGAATACGAAGACTGCAGAAAAGCAGCCTCAGAATATGCGGTTCCACTAAAGGAAGTTTACCGGGAAGCATTAATAAAAGCTCAGGATCTCTTCTGACTGTTATCATATTCCTGCTTCAGAAATTCATTGAGTTTACGCAGCTCGGATTCACTTTTAATATTAAATCTTTCGAGGACCATCTCCTCTATGTAATAGTAATAGTATCTCCTCTTCTCAATCCCGACAATCATATTTGCGAGATAAACTGAGAAACCCACATCCCTGAACTCTTCAGGTATACTTATGGGAGAATGGTGGAACCTGATTATTTGCGACAGAAATTCAGGAAAATTCCATTTCTCAGATAAAAGAAGCCCTATCTCGGCATGACTTATACCAATTGAGAGTTCCTCCATGACTGTTGTGGTAATGATATTTCTATCCTGAACAATTTCTGCAATCTTTCTTACTGAATCCATATCAACTGTCAGGAGAATTATCTGGCCAAGGTCATGGAGCAGTCCGGCAATATAAGCGTTATCAGCCCCCGCCCCGGGAAGCTTGAATTTAAGGGCTATCTGCCTGGAGTAAAAAGCGACGCGATTACAATGCTCCCATATCTCCTCAAACTTATTATATCTGCTCTCCATAATTTTTCTTGCGTTGCTGGCAAGAAGAATAAATTTCAAATTTTTAAGCCCGATTTTCATTACAGCTCTGTTTATATCTTCTACTCTCTGTCCGGAAATAAATCCGGCTGAATTAGCAAGTTTAATAACATCCGACGTAACCGAAACATCGAGTTTAATGGTTTGTGTTATTTTTTCAATATCCGCGTCAGGGCTGGAACACATATCGAGGAGAGTAATAATGTTTTCAGGAAAAGTAGGAAGGCCTGTTATCTCTTCCAGTATCTGTTTTTTAACTATTGTTAACACCTCAACCGGTTTCAGCACAAAGGGAATCTGAACAGAGGCAACAGTTACTTTGCCGTCGCTCTTTATTATAAAATACGAAGGATTGATCCCCATGCTCTTCAGAAACATTACTATAAGGGCAATCCCGAGGCCAGCACCTTCTGTTTCATCTTCAATTTGATCATAGATATCATTAAAACTCGATTTCTGAGCTGCCAGAGCAATTCTGCTGTTTATTCTGCTCAGTTCTTCGGGAATTATAGGAACACTATTTTTAACAGTAAAAATAAACGAATCGCTTTCCTCTGTAATATTGAAATTAATACTATGTTCATTATTCAGAATATCATTTTTAATAGATTCGAAATCTCCGACAACTTCATCTTTAAATTTTTCAATACCTTCTTTATATTGGGCAGGATTATTTATATCGAGACTGTTTATGTTAAAAAAAATTCTTTTGGCATTTGCCTTTAATGAATTAACAATAAGTTCCCTTAAAATAGTCACCACTGAATATATAAGGTACTGTAAATCATGTTTAGCCAGTTCTCTTGTTAATATGCTATTAATAAACATCAGCAAGTCATCAGTAACATATTTAAAACTCAGCTTAACTGGCTCACCTTTAAATATTTTGTCATAAATCTGTTTTCTCTGTTCTATAATCATAAAAATCCTTAATAATATTATTTATAAGCGTAAACTATGCATAATCCGGAATATGGAACAGTGTTAGTTTTTCCGCGGCATTCTCCATAATTTTCCGTGCAGCTTTAAGCGTATTGGGGCCGGTTAAATTGCAAATATTCAAATAAATTTTAATTAACTATGATTATAAATATTAAAATGTGTTGCTTAATTAATCAAGATTATATTATAATAAATCTAATATATTTGACAAAAAATTCAGTTATAATTATCGTTTCGCCTATTAATGACAGGGAGCTGTATTCAAAATGCAGATTAGACTCTGGGGTGTAAGGGGCTCTCTTCCTTCTCCTATAAACAACGAAGAATACACAGGCAAGATGCGCAGAGTTCTTGACCTGGCAATTAAGAATCAGATTAAAAACGGAGAGGAAGTGGATAACTTTATTTCCGCCCTTCCTGACGAGCTACGTTATGTTTTCGGCGGTGATACAACATGTGTGACCGTTAAATCCGATTCAGGAAAACTCTATATCCTTGACTGCGGGACCGGTATCAGAAGACTCGGTAATGTTCTGATGGATGAGGATTGCGGAAAAGGAAAAGGAAACCTCAATATAATGATTACCCATAATCACTGGGATCATATTCAAGGGCTTCCATTTTTCAGACCAATTTATGTTCCGGGAAATGTTCTGAACTTCTATTCTCCATGGAAAAAACAGCAGGAATACCTTGAAAACCAGATGTCCTCACCCTATTTTCCAGCTACATTTCAGGGGACAGCTTCTACAAAAAATTATCATTTTATTGAGCACGCAAGAACTACTCCGCTTCAGCTGGAGGATGATCTTTTTGTAAGCATATATCCCCTGAAACATCCACAGGGATGTTTTGCGTACAAGTTCACACAGAATAATAAAACTTTCATATTCGCCACTGACACTGAATTCACCGGTGAAACTATCGAATCATCAGGCCCGACAACTGATTTCTTCAAGAACGCAGATCTTCTTATTCTTGATTCACAATATACACTCAATGAAGCATTTCTGAAAGTGGACTGGGGGCATACAAGCTATACAATGGCTGTAAATTGCGCTACAAACTGGGATGTAAAAAAACTCATCATGACTCATCATGAACCAGCCTATTCTGACGATATTCTTCAGGAAAACTATCTGCTGGCTCTTGAACACAAACAGCTTCTGTCAGATGTAAATACAGAAATACTCCTGGCAAGGGAGGGGATGATTTTTGACCTTTAAAAAAATTGCAGCGCCAACATTCATAATCCTGCTCGTTCTGACTCATACTTCATACTCCCAGAGAACCAAATCAAGTCTCAGTGCAGGAAACCAGAGACATTCAGAAAAGAGCCTTAAAGACAACAGGTACTTTTTTAATTTCATCAACACTACCGTCACTAACAGCGGATCTGAGGAAGAAAAAAAAATATTCACAGAAGCAGCCAGGCGTGATCTGATCTCCAGAATGCTTTACATGAAATTTTCATTCAATCCCGCAATGAACGAGATCAGAACAACTCAGCTTCTGCTGATTGATCTTTTCAGTAAAATTGCAGTCCGTGAAATTGAAAGCGCTGCAATCCTTCTCAACGAAATAGCACCGGAAGTTCTTAAGACAGGAAATAAAGCATCCAAAAAATATATGTCACTGGGCTACCGGTCCGCGGACTGGGCCGAAAAAGTAATGATAATGTCCGATAACCTCCCTGAAAAAAATTACTCGATTAAAATTTATGAATATGTTAAAGCAATAAAAAACGCCAAATACTGCAAGCGCTATGCAATAATAGCTTTAATTGAAAACAGGATACCTCCTGAAAAAAGAGGGCGCATAAATTATAATAAATACGATACTGTTAAAGAACTCATTGGTAAATATATCCCGGAAAATATAGAAAAGTACAGCAGAATACACTTTGATAATTACTACAAAGTAGACCCTGCCGCATCACTGTATGATACCATTATATTAAACCCGGAGCTTGATAAAATTCCGGAGTACAAAAACTACATTAAGGAAAACTGATGATTAAAAGAATCCCCTCTATACTTTTTTTCACCTTTACTATAATCTCACTCTCGTGCGCTGAGTCGGGAAACGGATACGAGCTGTCCGCCGGATTATCCGAAAAAGCTTTCTACAGTAA
Organism: Spirochaetota bacterium; assembly: GCA_035403545.1. GTDB lineage: Bacteria > Spirochaetota > UBA4802 > UBA4802 > UBA5550 > WRGT01. The sequence continues at coordinate 42,229 of DAONFJ010000001.1, read as the reverse complement.
ACCGGACCAGATCATAATGCAGTTCGGGAAAAACAGCGGAAACTGCCAGCAGAATTTTATTCTGGCGAAAGCCTACAAGGAAAAAAAAGAACTGAAAAACGCACTGATGTATTATGCAAACAGTTGCTTTGATAAAAAATATAATTTCAATATCAGACTGTTTCCTCAGCCTGTTTATACTTTCATTGAATCTTCAAGGGGCAGGAGCATTTTCTATAACGATTCCATTTACGAAATTGCATCCATATTCTTTGACTACGGCGAACATGAATATGTGTTAAAATTCACCAGCCTTATAGATGATGACGATTCCGCTCTATATAGAGAATCAGTTCTTCTAAAAACCAAATCCCTTCAGAAACTCAACCGGTTTAAACAGGCAATCGATGACCTTCAGAAAATTTCATCATCATACAGGGACAGCGATTCGCAATCTCTGATTAATCTCAGGCTCGGAGCAGTCTATGAATCAGCAGGAGATTTCTATAATGCTGCCGACTCATATATAAATGTTATTAAATCAGAAAGCGGAGTATGGCAGAATAGTGTCGCTGCTAAACGTTTGATCTATCTGACCGATGATAAAAAAATCAGGCTTGATTCATCTGAAAAATCTCTTTACTTTGCATCAGCACTTTACGATGCGGGAGAGTATGACAAAGCCCTTCTCCTTGCAGATATTATTCTTCAAAAAGATAAATCATCATTAGCAGAAAAAATTAAACTTAAAGTTCTGGCTTTAAAAAATTATTCAAAAGCATCCGCTTTCCTCAAAGAGAGAGAAGGAAAACCGGGCTATGATGCACTGCTGCTGGAACTGGCCAATATTCTCTGGGACAAAGGAAATAAATATCAAGCGGTAAAAAGCTACGATAAACTTTCTTTAACACCGGATAAAGAAATATCAGAAAGAGTTTTAACCAGGCTGTCGTTCTATTATGAAGAGAGAAAAAGACCTGAATTTATTAAGTATATGGAATTATACATAAAAAAATTTCCTGATGAAGCTCAGAGCGGACGCTTTATGTGGCTGATAGGCCGCTACTACATGAAGACAGGGAATAATTCAAAAGCGCTTGAATACTTCGCAAAAGGAATTAAAAATTATCCGGATAACAGCTATACATCATACTGCAGATTCTGGATGCAGAAAATCAGACCGGCAGACATCAAGGCCGGAATTACGGACGAAATTCTTGTCGAACTTGCAGTAAACAATCCTGACACTTATCATGCATTGACTCTGCTGAAAATTAAAGCTGATAAAACAGAATCTTCAATGCTGTTAAAACAATACGAAGATGCAAAGAACAAAAAAGATACAAAAAAAATCCAGTTTTATCATACCCTTTTATTTTTAAAAAACGGATATAATAATTCAGTTTCAGAGAGAATAAAACAGATCAATTCAGATGTCACAAACCGCTATATTGAAATTAGTGATTTAATAAAAAATCCTGTTTACTCCGGCAGCTACAAAAATTTATTAAAAAAAATTGAAGTATATTTTTATGCTGGAGATATCGATTCAGTTAACAGGGAAATAAAACTTATACCTGAAAATGACGAAGAAGCACAGACCGATCTTGCTCTTGCTTTAACCGTATATTCGATAAAACATAAATATTACAATTACTCAACCTTTTACGGGTTCAGGCTTTTACATTTGATGAAACTAAAAGAGAATCTTCCATTGCTTTCCAGGGAGTTTGCGGAAGCGCTTTATCCATACGCTTTTGAAGAATGCGTTAATGACGAGAGTAAAGCATTTAATGTCAGATCTGCTTTAGTACTCTCAATGATGAAAGTTGAGTCAAATTTTAATTTTAACGCGATGTCTCCCGCAGGTGCGACTGGCCTTATGCAGCTTATGCCTCCCACGGCTAATGGAATTGCAAAAGAACTGAAAATTCCAAAATACGATCTTATAGATCCGTGTACTTCTATAAAATTCGGTGCCAATTATATATCCTGGCTCGATAGATATTACAAAGGCCAGATTGAATATATGGTCGCAGGATACAATGCCGGTGCCGGAAATGTCGACAAGTGGAAATCCGCTGCAGCAAATAAGGATATTGATCACTTTTCAGAATTTACTCCATTCGATGAAACAAGAGATTATATTTTCAGAACAAAAAAATACATGATACAGTACGAAACAATATATAAAAATTCAGTTAACTGATTATATTTAATATAGTCCTTTGAAAAAATGAATTCCCGCCTGTACGGGAATGACCAGATTTAAATTTATGAACTCACTCAAAAAACAGGAGAAGATATATCAGAATAATAAAATACATTATCCTTCTTATACTTCTAGTACCGGGAATTATTTATGCTCAGGATAACAGTATTGGCAAACTGGTAAAAAAAAGCGGATACGTAAAAAAAACCAATATTAACTGCGACACCAGCGATTGTAAACCTGACGATCTTCTAATTTATCCCGGAGACAGAATTATAACCGGTAAAAAATCTGAAGCGGCAATCATGCTCAAAGATGGTACTGCAATAGAAGTAATGGAAAGGTCTGACATTATTATTTTCAGCATAATAAACAAAAAAGATAAAACCCTCACAAATTTATTTTCCGATTATGGAAAATTAAAAATTATTCAGCAGAATGATTTTTTAGATGCATCTCTTATTGTTAAAACACGGACAGCTATGGTCAAATCCGTCTGCGCAACGATGAATATTATTTCAGGAAGTTCTGAAACAGGAATTTTTGTATATAAAGGAGAAGCCGGTTTCGCGAATATTGATCCTTCGATAATTGAAGCATATGTAATTAAAAACGGTTATGAATCGTTTCTTAAAAAAAGTTTTCCGCCTTCATCTCCGCATGAAGTTCAGGTCAGCCTCAGGTCTTCATGGCTTGAAAGACATTTCCTGACAAAGGATAATAATCGAATAGTAAAATATAATAAAAAAAACGGTCCGGCAGACTGGTTTTTTATAGAAAAAAAGTAAGTACAGTATGCCTCAAAAAAAATTACACTCCGCACACTCTATGGTCATTATTCTACTGTCGGTACTGATCCTTGTGAGATGCAGCACCGGTAACCAGTTTACAGAAGATGCCGAAATCCAGAAAAATATAACATCAGCAGTTAATAATTACAATTCAGATAACTGGGAAACCAGGCTTGAATCTGTAAAAAGTATATCCAAATACTCCAACACCGTCTATGCCAAGAATACCCTTCTTCTGGTTCTCAAAGCTTTAGATGATTCTCATTCAGAGGTGAGGATAGAAGTTTTGAAAATTTTGAAGAAAATGAAGGCTCCTGCAGCTGAAGAAAGAATAGGCAGTATAGCTCTCGCAGATGAAAATTCCAATGTAAGATTTTTTGCTTTTTCAGCACTTGAAGAATATGGAAATATCGTTAATGAAGATATTTTTATTAATGGACTCGATGATGCTGACTGGCTTGTAAAAGAAGCCGCTTTAAAAGGCCTGATGAAAATAAATGATCCTGAGATTCAGATAAAATATATTGATATTATCCTCAATGCTATAAATGACCGGAATATTTCAATAAAGCTGACTGCTATTTCAAATCTTAAAATAAAAGATCCATTGATCTATGAGGAGTTGGCCAGGATAATCAATGATAAAGAAAGCGGCCTTTCTGTCCTGAAAGCCGCGCTGGAACAAATTAAAGGATATAAACTTGATAGTATAACAAAAAAAAGAATTATTGAACTTCTTACTCACAGAGATAAGAAAGTTAGGATATTATCTCTGCAAGCACTCAAACAGGAAGAATTAAATCTTAATCTGTAGATCAGACTTTTTTCTCCATTGATGTAAAAATTTTATTTTTATTATCCTGAAGATCCTTTTTGTAATCATCTTTATAGTCTTCTTTTACCATTTTATCAAACAGCTGATCCTTCATCTCCTGATCCTTTTTCTTATCAGGATCAAGCTTCATAGGCTCGATATATGCCTGATACATCAGGAATAAATTCTGTTTTGACAGCCTGTAATAGTAAATTGAAGTAACTAATCTCTGGGCAGAGCTTGAATTTGTTTCATTTGTATATTTATAGTCATCAAGAATGGAATTAGCCCTCTTTTGCGCGGATTTGGCATTATCAAGATATTTCTCCATCACGGCATCGCGCTGTTTACCTTCTACTTCCTGCTGTATTGAAATCTGAACATTTCGTTTTATCCCTTTTTTCAAAAATTGGGATGAATCTTTACTGTAGCCGGTTGCCAGTTTTTTTGCTATCTTAAAAATCTCTCTCTCATTTTCAGTGAACTTGGTTGCTGATTCTTCAACCTTGTCTTCAAAATAAAGTGCGGTCGCATCAGCATACTGATCTATCAATTTCTGTACTTCAGCTTCTCCACCGCCGTAGTTCATAATTGCAGTGCGAAGAAGTTTAATATTTTTAAAATTTTCATAACTAAGTCTTTTAATAAGAGAGACAGGATTATATTGCTGATTATACTTTTTCTCTTCAGTTTGAGAATATCCTGCATTGAATAAGCCAAAAATATTTATAACAAGAAATAATGCTAAAAACCTTTTTCTAAACATAAAAACCCCCGAATCCTATTTAAAGAAAAAATAATGAAAAAAAATATTTTTCATTGAATCAAAATTATAATACTTACTAAATGGATAAAGTCAAGAAAAAATGACCTAAGCACCATTAAAATAGTGGCAGAGTAGAATAAGGAGTACTAATGTCGATAGAAAGTGTCGTAATTAAAGGACCGATTACAGAAGCAGTAAATAAAAAAATAACCGGTTTATACCTCCTTGAGCGGAATATAATACTTCTCTCACGCTGCGGTATAAAGAAAATTTTTCTCGATTTTACCCCCGGTGATCTTGAGTTATTTAATAAAAAAATTCTTAGACATATAAAGAGCTCTGAAACAGAGATAATAACGGACAGGAAAATAACTCCTGACAAAAACTCTCTTGTTCTAAAACCTGAAATTTTTCTTCAGCAGCACTACTTAAACTATCCGGATAAATATTTTAAAAAAGAGAAAGGGTCTTATCTCCCAATATTGTCAGATGAACTTTTTGAAGTAAAAGAAAAAGCAGATATTAAAAAAGCTGAAAAACTCATTTCGGAATATATTATTAAAAATACCGGCGGATTTATTGCCCAGAAAATAAATAAAAGGATTTCAATCCCTATAAGCATAAAAGTATCGAAAACCCGCATTCACCCGAATTATCTCACTATTATTAATATAATAATAGGAGTGCTGAGTTCATACTTTATATTTCTGGCTGCTGATAAAAATTATTCTCCAAAGACGATATACTGGTACATGGTTCTCGGAGGATTTCTGTTCCAGGCGGCGTCAGTTTTAGACGGCGTAGATGGTGAAGTGGCAAAATATACACTTAAAGTTTCAAAAATCGGCGGATGGCTTGATACATTCGGAGACAATACAACACTTCTCTTATTCCTGATTTCAAACTCATATCTTTTTTATACAGTAATGGGTGGAACTATTTCCCTCATTACAATATTGATTCTTTTTGTTTCTCTTTCAGTAATGCTCAGTATAATGGTGAACTATCTCTCTAAATTCAGCGATTCAGGATCACTTGTGGCTTATGACAGGGAATTTCTTCAGACATTACCATCAGACGATAAGCTCGTTAAATTCGCTTTAAGCATGAAATACCTTACAAAAAAAGAGATGTTTTCTATATTTTTCTTTTTAATCGGATTTACCGGCCATATATATATAATTATTCCCATGGCGGCATTTGTACTTTTTGCAGCAGCAGTAATTCTTACCAGAATACATTTTAAGTATATAAAGGATTTTGTTAAAGGAAACAGTTAGATGTCATCTAACTGTTTTTTTGGGATTTGCGGTGATCAATATGGATTGCTTTGACCTGTCTTTTCTTAATCTTGGGTGCTCCTTCAGGATTATATTTCTCCTGAACTTCTTCAATATTATTAGTGACAAGCATTCTTACGGCCTGTTCGGCCTTGTTAAGTATATCAATTAGAAGAAGATTTTCTTCAAAAGTAAAATCCTGTAAAAGATAGTCCTCCATCGATGTCCCCTCAGGGCACTCACCGACTCCAACTCTTACTTTCGCGAATTTTTCTGACTTAAGAGCAACAGCCATTGAATCAACACCTGCATGATTAAGATCGGACTGAAGATAATCAATCCTCAGTTCACCAAGATCAAGAGATGAATCCTCAACTATACAGATAATATCTTTAACATTGATTCTTAAAAATGAAGCTATGTATAAAACTGACTCTCCGATAAGAGTTACAAAAGTCTGAGGTTTGAGGAGTACTACGTCATTTTTCTGTATTTTACCGCGGCCGATAATAGATTTCTTCTTTTTAATCCTAACTTCTATGTTTTCATTATTAGCCAGAATATCGATTACTTTAAAACCGATATTCTGCCTGTTATTTGCAAATCTTTCGCCCGGATTACCGAAACCGACTATTAATTTCAATAAATATACCCCTTTAAAAAACTTTTAACCAGCATCTTAGTTAGACATTCGGCCGGACTTAAAGTTTCATAAAAAATTTTATTCCCGGGCTGAATTATTATTCCTTCCCGGAATCTGCCGCTGCTTCAACTGCAGCTGGCTGTTCTGCAGATTCAGTTTCTTCAGCAACAGCTTTAGGCCTTTCAACTGCAGCAACTACATTATTAGCTGTTGTTAAAATTTCAAATTCAGATCCATGAACAATATCACTAACATGAATTGTATCACCGGTAAGCATTGCTGAAATATCTATAGTTATTTTTTCAGGAAGATTTCCAGGCAGACACTGAATCATTAATTCCCTTTCGACCTGCTTAAGAACTCCGCCTAATTTTATTCCTGCAGGAGTTCCTACAAGTTCAATCGGAACGTGAGTTTTGATTTTTTCACTTTTAGTTACTTTAAAAAGATCAAGATGGAGAATACTTCCGCTAACCGGATCTTTCTGGAAATCTTTTACATATGCCATCAAATCAGGTTCGCCTGATACATGCAGATCAAAAATAACGCTTTCTGAAATATGGCCTTTAAAAAGAGTTAAGAATTCTTTTTCCTGTATTTTTATAGCTTCTGATTTACCATGTGAATATACAACAGCTGGAATAAATCCTTCCGCCCTGAGCCTGTTGCAATTATTTTTCCCTGTTTTGTCTCTTGAAACTGCTGTTAAAGATTTTACGCTCATTTAAATTACCCCTTTTTTAACACTTACTATTATTACTATTATCTAAAATCTTATTTTAATCAAATAAAAAGAGAACTTACTGATTCTCCATTGTGTATTCTTCTTATAGCTTCCCCGAAAAGAGGAGCAATTGAGAGAACTCTCATATTATCAAGTCTTTTATCCTCGGGCAGAGGAATCGAATTTGTAAAAATGATCTCTTTAAAATCCGCTTTTTTTAGATTAGCAACGGCATTCTCAGATAGAACAGGATGTGAAAATAAACAGTAAACGTCTTTCGCCCCTCTCTCTTTTAATGCCTCAGATGCTTTTGATATTGAGCCTGCTGTATCAGCAATATCATCAATCAGTATACAATTTTTTCCGGATACTTCTCCGATTACATTCATTACATCAGATATATTAGCTTCCGGCCTTCTTTTGTCTATTATCGCAAGACTGGTATCCATTTTTTTAGCAAGAAATCTTGCTCTGTCAACTCCGCCGGCATCCGGGGATACCACAACTACATTTTCAATATTAAGGCCGGTCAGGTATTCAATTGCAATCGGTGTTGCATAAAGATTATCAACAGGTATATCAAAAAATCCCTGTATCTGGTCAGCATGAAGATCCATCGTCAGAACTCTATCCGCACCAGTGACCTGGATAATATTAGAAACAACCTTTGCAGATATCGGAACCCTTGGTTCAACCTTCCTGTCCTGTCTTGCATAACCGAAGTAAGGAATAACAGCTGTAATCCTGGATGCCGAAGCCCTTACGGCGGCATCAATTATAAGCAGCAGTTCCATTATATGGTCATTAGAAGGATTACATGTTGACTGTATTATGAAAACATCATGTGCCCTTACATTATCTTTTATCTTAACCGATATTTCACCATCTTTAAATCTTTTTAAATCTATACCGGAAAGTTCCGTTCCAAGGTACTGTGCAATTTCAGTAGCAAGTGCATTGTTAGATGAACCGGAAAAAATTTTAAGTGGACTATTATTCATGAGAACTATCCTCGATTTTCTTCGAAACATATTGCTCCAGAGACAACAGCTCTTCCCGTGTATTTATTCCCCTGCCTTCAATTGAATCTTTCATTGGAATAGTTTTTACAGTCAAACCTGCACTTATTATATAATTCAATGCATCGGGAAGATAATACTCCCCCTGCGCATTTTCAGTATTTATTCTTTTTAACCCTTCAAAGAGATACTTACTTTTAAAAATATAAGTACCGCTATTTACTTCATTTAATTTACGCTGTTCGTCATCTGCATCTTTTTCTTCAACAATTCTGACAAACTTTCCGTTTTCTTTAACAATACGGCCATAACCTGTCGGGTTATCCTGTATCATTGTAAGAACTACAGCACCAGTCGTATCATCTTCCGCCGAATGCATTAAAGCCTGAAAGGTCTCAGGCTTGATCAATGGAACATCTCCACAGGCGATTATGACATTTCCGTCATAATCTTTAAAATAATCTTCAGCCTGCATAACCGCATGACCTGTTCCAAGCTGTTCATGCTGCCAGACATATTTAATTCGGCTCCCGAGTTTATCAATGACTTCATTACCCCTGTAGCCGACGACGACCAGAATGTCATCAATCCCTGCAGAATTCAGGCTATCCACAACATGTTCAATTAAGGATTTTCCACATAGCGGATGAAGTACTTTAGGCAGATCGGATTTCATCCGAACCCCTTTCCCTCCGGCGAGCACAATTGAAGAGATTTTTTTAATTATTCATCTCCTAATTGACAGATTCTGAGGCGCAAGGATTCGAACCTTGGAGTGCCGAGACCAAAACCCGGTGCCTTACCGCTTGGCGACGCCTCAATCATTTCAGCTTTAATTAAAAACTATCGACACATTTCTCAATATACGCTATGAAAGTCAATCATTAATTTTAATTGCTTCGGAATTTAGTAAAATAGACCCTGTTTCCGTCATTTTCAAGGATTTTCTGCACATTTTTCGCTGAACATTCATCATTAAAGAGGCCAAAAACCGTTGATCCGGAACCGGTCATTGATGCAAAAAAAGCTCCATAATCATACAGATTCTCTTTAATAAAACCTATTTGGGGGTATGAACTGAAAATTCCCGTTTCAAAATCATTTTTAAATAAATTTTTCCAGTCCTGTTTCCGCGCAATTCCCTCACTGATAATTCTTTTTCTGTCACTACAGTTTATTACTGTATCAAATACAGCCCTTTTTAATGAATTATAAGCAGATCCTGTATTTATATGTATTCCATTATTTACCAGTAAAATAAAACTTTCATCGTTAAAATCCAGCCGGGACACCAATTCTCCTCTTCCTTCGACAAAAGCGAATCCCCCTTCCAGAAAGAACGGAACATCAGACCCTGTGGAAGAAGCAGAGTTTCGAAGCTCGTCATCAATTTCCCTTTCAAGTACCCCTGAGACAATTTTCAGAGCGGCAGCTGCATTACTGCTCCCTCCTCCCATACCTGCCCCGGAAGGAATATTTTTTGTTATACTGAAAATAAAATGTCCGCCTCTCCCGATTGAAGCCATATACTTCTTTACCGCAATAGTAATAAGATTTTTTTCCACAGGTATCTCTTCAACAATAGAAGAAAAATCACCGCCATTATTTAAAATTTCCACTGAAACTTCACCGGAGTTATTTGACAGAGTGTAATCCTCAAGTTTCAGCAGATCACAGAGATCTACCTCCGCAAACAGGCTGAAAAGATTATGATAATTATCACTTCTTCTGTTTAAGACTTCAAGGTGAATATTGATTTTTGCATATGATTTGATAGAATTACATTCCTTCTTAATCCGGTATTTTATAATTATGATTTAAAAAAATAAAATGTCAACTACAATACCGTCCCGAGACACAATGTTATATATGAAGAAAAATCCGTTAAGGCAAAAAATTTTTGTACAGCGCCGGAGTTCACTGAGCTTGCCGAAAAGTCTCAGCTTCATCGTGATTCAGTATCATTATTGATAAATACTTAAATGCAAGTCATCCTGAATTCATCTCTCCGCACTAATCAATTATAAAAATATAGGCCTTGACCTGCTTTAAGTTTTCCGTAAAAGTATAGTTTTTATGCAGCCTCAAAATATTTAACTTGAAATTAAGTACAATGCGGTGATATTCTTAAAAAAACGAAAACGTCCGATACAGGTGAAAAAATTGAAATCGATGCTCATATTTAATTACGTAATTATAACATTTGTATCAATATATTATATCATTTCACATTTATTTAAAAAGAATAAAAACAAAACTAATATATTTTTTATCTTTCTGATGATTCTTCTGCTCATCGAATTTTTACTGATAATAGCAGTAAATCTCAATCCGGCGTTTTTACAAATCTACCTTATATCAGGAAGTATAGCTCTTCTGCCTGCTGCCGGTTTTATTCTGCTGCTTTGTGTTTCCATTCTTTTCCCTGCCGAGACTGTCCGCAGGTTCAGATTTCTTCTGCTGTTTTTACTAGCTGTTATACTATGCAATATTGTATCCGTTTTCTTTATACCGGGCATCGACAAAGTAATAATCAATAATTCCATGGAGATCATTAAAAACAAAGCGGCTATTATACAGTCAGGAATAATTCTCATATTTATGCTGATTGTACCGATCCCTCTGATAATGAAAATGAAGTACACCTCTTTCCGGAGAATAAGAACTACTGTCATTTATTATCTTTCAGGCCTTTATCTTTCATATATTCTTTTCATTGCCATATATTTCAGTGGAATCTATTTTTATCATCTGCCGTTTTTAAAGAATCCGTTTCTTCCGGTACCGGTTTTGTTTATTCTGGTTTTTACCGATCATCTCATTTATAATCTTAAAAATAATGATTTTCAGAAATTTTATAAAATTCTCTCCGCCTATGCTTTTGCTTTTGTTGTTTTCTTTACGCCGCTTTATTTTTTTCTCAGGTTTTATCCTCCATTTTTTCAATCCGCTCATAGCAGTGTATGGATTAAATCCAGTATAATTTTTATCTATCTTGCAATAACCTACCGGATTATTAGACCTTATACTGAAAAATTACGGACAGGAAGACTCCAAATTTTACTCCATGCAATAAATAAAACTTTAATGCCGGTGAATGAGCTTAAAAAATTTTCGGACATGGATACTTTCTGGGAATATATTACTAATGACAATTTCCAGAATCTTAAATATTCACTCGGAATTCAGTCTGCGTATTTTATGCTCATCAACAGGAAAGATAACATCTATCAATTCACTTACGGTTACGGGCCTGATCTGAATTTTCAATTTATGGACGGCAAAAGTGAAATCGCAAAACAAATAACATCATATGATGGGGTTTTTGAAAAATCCTTCCTGCTTGCAGACAAATCAATAAAAGATATTAACCAGGATGTCCTTAATTTTTTCGATTCTAACGGAATTGAAATATCCATGGTATTTAAAAATATGTCCGACAATCTTATCGGTTTTCTGCTGTTAGGAAAAATTGAAGGGAACCAGTCCTATACATCAGATCACCTCGCCGCACTTGAAATTTTCAGAATTAAAATTCAGAACCTTCTTATTACAGGCCTCATCCTTGACGAAGTAACAGCGGAACAGGTCGCTGAACATGATAAAATTGTAGTATCAACGGTTAAACAGAGAATTATACCCGCTGAACTGGCTTCAATACCCGGGATTCGAATCAGTTCGTTCTATCTGAATAACTCATCCTACGGCGGGGATTATTTTGACTCGGTAAAAATTGCAAACGATAAAACTATAATTTTTATCGCTGAGACTTCCTACTCCGGTATTGACTCAGCTCTTATCGGGATGGAGTTATTCTCAATTCTTCATTCGCGAACACTGATATTTAACTCACCCGAAAAAGTTCTGAATACTATGAATCAGGTAATTAAAACATCGAGGCTTACTAACAGTTTTGCCCGGTGCTCATGCATGATTATTTCTTCAGACGGAAACTTTTCTTATGCGAATGCATCGCATAACCAGCTTCTTATATTTGAGCCTGAGACACAGAATTTTACAGAAGTTGAAACTGAAAATATACCATTGGGGATGGAGATGGCTCACAGATATTCTTTTACCACAGGCAAGCTGAAAGAGGGAACAATCGGAATTCTTTACTCCGACGGATTATTCTCTTCATGTAATGAAAATGGGGAAACATTTTCGCAGGATAAGCTGAGAGAAACAGTTATAAAATTTTCACGGGAAACACCCTCTGTAATTACCAGAGAAATATTTATGACCTACAATTCATTCGTCGGAACGAAAGAACAGCTGAATGATGTCACTGCTATTGTTTTTAAAAAGGTAAAAACAGAAAATGAACAACACTGAAGCCTTCATTCAGGCAGTGAAGAAATATAAAAATATTATGATCATCATATCGGGGTCCCCGGATCCTGACGCGCTTGCTTCAGCTCATGCCTTAAAGATTCTGCTTTCTTCACTTACAATTAATTCTGATATTATGATTACAAAAAAATTATCATTATCACAGAATAAAGCATTCGCCGGATATTTGAGCATACCTGTATCTTTTAAAAAAAAACTTTCCCCTGAAAAATACGATGCCTATATTGTACCGGATTTTCAGACTAACATTGTTGAAGGAATTTCAAATTTTATACCATGCGCCGCGCATATAGACCATCATACAAAGACAGATATTAAAGTGCCTTCCGACTTTTCCCTTATAAGAACCGATGCCGGTTCAACCAGTTCACTTGTCGCTTTACTAATAAAAGATCACTTACCGGTACTTGACAGAAAAAATCTCGTTTCCGCATCAACTGCCCTGATGTTCGGTATACAGACAGACACCGACAAGTATGAACATACTACACCTATAGACATTGATGCTTTACGTTATCTCTCTGAATATTCCGATCAAAAAATAATAAATAAAATTAATGGAATTCCTATTTCTCCTTCAACAATGCGCTATTACAAAAAAGCTGCTGAAAATCAGCATTCTTATAAAGACTGGAAAATTTACGGCATAGGATATATTGATATTGAACACCGTGATTCGATAGCTATCGTTGCAGATCTCCTTTTAAAAGAAATTGACAACCAGACTGTGGTTGTATTCGCTCTGGTGGAGGATAAAAGCAGAAATGACCTTTTTCTTGATGTTTCATTCCGGTCCCGCTCTGAAAATCTCGACATCAATGCCCTGATAAAAAACATAACAGCTACAGGCGGAGGAAGGCAGTATAAAGGGGCCTACCAGATTAAACTCGAATATTTCCGGGCCTGCCCTGATAAAAATTTATTATGGGAAACAGTCGAAATAACAACAATTGATAGATTAAAAAAAGCGAGAGATGGAATCTATATCAGTGAAATCAGTTCTTTTTACTCATCCGTCTTAAAACGTGCCGTTTCGTTTTTTAAAAAATAAGTGAAATACTCGCGGATAATTCATACGACATTACTTCCCGGCTTACACCATTATTTTCTCTGTTTCTGAACTGTTCACGTGCCAGCCTCCCGGAAACTCCACCCTGTATATTTTTGTGAAGGTCAAGCTTAAGTTCTGATGTTATCATCTGGAGATCATATGGTTCGGGAGATACAGTTTTAAAGTAATCGTACCTGTTTATTTCCATTTTATATTCCAGTGAGAATATCGGAATGCCGGTTAATTTGTAAAAATTTGAAAAGAAATAGTAAAGCCACCCTACATCTGTTTCATATATAGTTGAAAATTTATGGCCGAAATCCTTTTCACTGAATTCATTGTTTCCTTCCATATTCTGCAGATAAATATAATCTTCGTCATCTTCATCAAGGCTGGTACTTATATATTCTTTATTATTTTTCTGCCTGTAATCAAATTCGTATTTAAATCCCAGGCTGCTTCTATCCCATTTAAAAACTATTCCTGCAATGGGAGTTATCTTTTTTTCATTGATATTATAAGTTATCAGCATACTGTCTGTAAAACTTAAACCGAAATCTATTAATGATGAATGGTACGACAATCCTTCTCCATTGTTTCTGAAAAAACCGAATCTAAAAATTTTCATTAAATCAAATTCAAAATTTATACCAAAATCCGCAACCACTGCCTGATTCGGGATACCGTAAATATTGCTCCTTTCACAAACCTGGCTTATACTCCCCGAAGAAAAAAATCTGAACGATTCCGCATCGACAGAAAAATCAGAAGTAAATCTGTCCACCAGCTTAAGTGAATTATTATATTCACTTGAACTGATTATCCCGCTGATTCCGTGATCATCATTTAATGTTCCATATATCAGATCACGCCCCTCGCCGAAATTCCCTCTCCCTTTAAAATAGAATCCGGGATATCTATTAATCAGATTGTATGCTGAAGGAGAAAGGCCTGATAATACATTCGAAATGCCGTATTTCTCATTAAAAAAGCCGGTTTCCTCTCCCTCATAGGGAACATCCTTTTCATCAAAATAAATTGAACGGAGATAATTGAACTGAAGGTGTTTTATCCTGCTGAAAATTTCGGATTTATTTAACTGGACAGGAAGTTTAATTCCTGTTGTTAAATTTGACATACTGTTTTTTGACCGGCTGAATTGATTACCAATTGCATCTTCATCTTTGTAATCTTTAAAGCCATTTTCACTATAATCAATATCGATTGAATATTCCGGTGAAAAATATTCTAAAAATTTAATTCCGAATATTGCGCCGGTTCCATTATTTCTTTCAAGATATTTTAAATCATCGCTGCTGCTGAAAGGGAGAAAAAAATTACCGTTTACTGTTCCATTTACTCCCGTTTTGTCATAACTGTCAGCTCCGTTCAGCTGCACAATCTCGCTCGATGAAGTATTGAAGCGTGGACGGAAATAAAAAAGAGTATTGGAGTAATCCATTTCAATTTTTGTGTCTGACGCCTGTTTCTTTTCAGACTCATTAAGGGATACTGATGACGATAGGATTGTATCATCAACAACAAGTGAATCTCTGGTGATTTTGTTATGCGAAAAAGCCATATCAAGAACCATTTTCAGCGAAACTTTTCCGTAAAGAAAATCTGCAATTTCCTGTCTGTAAATTATAACCGGTGTGTGAACTACATTGACAGTGTCTTCTCTATAACTGTTGCCGTCAGTCGACTTGTCTGTTAAATTTTCATTTTTATCTACTGAATATGCAAGCGTTATGGATGGGGTATTCCCACCGGTTGAATTATATGCTGTATTTAATGTGAAAAAATCGCGCCTTGCGTCCCCTTTTTTTGAATCAGCAACTTCTTCATTTAAACTGTCGGTGCTGCTCGATTCATTTATATAATTCATACTCGCGTCCCAGTTGGGGAGTATCTTCGCGGATGTAAACAGTTCATGATAGTTTTCTTTTATGTCAGAGGATGTTTTATTTACAGTATTGAATTTCGAAGAGTGTCCTTTAAAAATATAACGGAGATTCATATCTGAAAGAACAGGGACACCGGAATCAGTTTTAAATAACGGCTTTAATGTCTTCAGTTCAAATTCGTACCAATGCGCGTCACCATCAAGCTTTTCCGGTTCTGACACATAAATTTCATTTAACCAGATTTTACCTGTTGTCCCTGTACCGTATACAACTGCTTTTATATATTTTATTCTTTTAAGATCAGGCTTTCCTGTTACCAGGTATTTTTCAATGCTGCCGCCGGAGTCATCCGACAGTTTCAGTTTAAGTTCTTTCCACACCAGGGGATAATCAGGCGTAACCCTATACTCAATGTAATCTGTATCCGAAGAACCGATGATGAAACCAAGAACGTTTGCCGCATAAACAGATCTTGCATTCAGCCAGATGTTCAGCGTTTTGTAGTACCGTATATCAAGTTCCTTTGTAAATTTTCTTTTAATGGATACTCCGGTATATGGACCTGTAATATTATACTCCACCTGCAACGCTGTTTCACTTTCACTCTCAATATCATCTGTACTGTCGCTTCCATAAAGTGATTTATAAACACCGCTCTCTTTTATTAAAAAAGAATCAGTTCTGTAATCGCTGTCATTTATGCTGTTTACCTGTGTGACCTTTAATACCGTAGAACTATTAATCGGTGTGCTGTCATTATATTCAGGATTTTTCCACTTTGAACTTATCACTTTAAGCGTGTCTATTGAAACTCTTCCGGTAGTACCGCTGCTCTGCCTCAGGTAAAGCCTTATACTTTTTGTCTGCTGAAGTGAAAGAATCTCTGATGCAGTAACACTGCTCCAGTCGATGTAGACTCTTATCTTCTGCCATGCTCCGCTGTTCGGTGTAATAGTACCAAGATTTACAGTATAAACATTTTCTGTTGTGTCCAGGACTCCATTCCCGTCAAGATCTTCGCTTGTAAGAACACCATCACCCATAGTTGAACTGCTCAGGCCGGGGCCGGAACCTGATCTTGTAAAATTATTCCCGTTGAAAGGAAAACCCCTATCCTCCGAATATCCCGATGACGGTTCTGAATCTATGTACCCGTTTCTGTTCGCATCTTCGGTATCGAGTACACCATCTCCATCTGAATCTTCATCAACTGTTCCCAAATCCATCAGTAAATTCACAGAGTCAGCAGCGCTGCCTTCATATTTTACCCAGACCTCAATGTACTGCGCGCCTGAAAGATCAATAGCTGTATCTGACAGCTTTCTTGTTACAGCGCTTACTACACTACCAGCAGTAAAATTAAAATCGAAAACGAGAGATTTCTGCTGATCCTGATCAGTAATTTTATCCGCTATATGGCCCATCGCGACATTAAAAGGTCCGGGCTTCACAGAATAATTTACTTTATCCGCCGTAAAACTCTCACCTTTTAATGTCTCCGGAGAATCAGGATTCCTGTAGAAATAGTAATTTAGCACCCCACGGTTACTTTGAGGTTCAGAATCCGGCATGGAGGACAAAATCCAGTCTTTCTCAGAGAGAGAAACTGATACGATCTCATCGGAGGTCTCCATATTATCAATAAGAGCTTTCCCGAATGTATTTATATCTTTAATACTTTTCGCGTACTCTGCGTATGCTGAAAATTCAGCCGGTATAATTTTCTTTTTTCTTTCTGCAAAAATATTATATAAATCGGCAAGCCGGTCCTGTGTCAGTTTTAATGATGCGTCGCCTTCGAAAAGAAGTGTCTGCTCACTCTCTTTTCCCACATCGGGAACAATCTCAGTCTTTCCGTCTTTTGAGATAAGAATGCTTCCTCCTATTCTAAGACTTTTATTTACATTATAATCCGCTCTTACTCCTCCGATAAAATTTTCAGCTTTTGAACCGAAAGGAAGATATTCATACTTAACTTCAATTCTTGAATCAGAGCTTATTACAGGATTATTGGAATCAGTAAAAGACAAGTAACCCGAGTCGTAATCTACACTGAACAGAGATACGGGAATTTCCCTTTCATTAATCTTTACCCTTACGCTTTTTTCGATTAAATTATCGTGCTTCAGCTTAAAGCTCCGCGCTTCAACATTGTATTCAGAAACCATCCTGTACCTTGAACTGAGATATGCGTCTTTTTTTGTAATTTCACTGTATATCGCAGATGCTTTGGCAGAGGAGAGTAATGGCCTGAACGGTTCCCTGGTGGAAAAAAATATAGTACCTCCGGTCAGGTCGAGTTTATAACTGCTCAGTGAAGCTCTATCAGTATCTGTCATAATCTGATTTTCATCGTAAAAATTCAGAGTAAAATCCGATGCGAGTATATCTCTGGAACCAAGATAGTATACAGACCGTATTTCATAAATATCGAGATTTAACTTCCCGTCATTGTTTCTGTCCTCCCCTGCATCAAGAACAAAATTTTTATTGATATCTTCATCAATCGAGTAGCCGTATTTAATGAAAACAAATATTCTGCCTGAAAATATTCCCGGACCGGAAGTGAGAGCGCATGGATCCAGAGTACCGCCGCTTCGGTTGTAAACAGCAAATATCCGTGAACTTTCAGAGATAGTCCGTAAAAAATGTATTACACCGGTTGAATAATTGATAGAGTAATCAGTACCATTGACCATCCTGGTATAGTATCCGCCGTCAATCGCTGTAAGGTGAATGGCATTATAATTGTTATACTGATTCTGATCATCAATATAAAGTTCAAAACCTGTTGGTGATATATTTACCGCAGTAGTGCTGTAAGTCGATGGATTAGACGGATTTGAAGTAATTGTTACAAGGGAGTAGGCTGATACACCGGTTGGTACCGCAGTGACATTATCATATTTTTTAAAAGGCTCAAGCTGATAGTATGTTCCTCTCAGAAACTGGTAATCTGAAATTTTTGTTCCTCCGGGAGATGAGTTCCCTTTAAAATACTCAACAGTAGTCTCCCCTCTGGCAACACTCCCGAATGCTTTTAATTTAAAATCACCTCTGGCTATGGTAAAATCTGCACCCAATGCTTTTACATCAGTATTGTCGTAAACCGCATATTTTGAATGATTAAACTTTATATCTATTTCACCGGCATTAATCTCCCTGATAACTTCATCATCCGCAAGCGCGCGGTAATTCATAATGTAATGGTTCTGATCTTCCAAACGCCTGCTGTCATGATCTATAAATACAGTAATTCTATCACCGATAGTACCATCCATATGAAGAAGAATTGTCTGCTCCGGCAGGAATCCCGCATCAATAATCCGTGATTGCGGACGGTCTTCATCGTACTGCGCATACTTGCTGTCAGTATAATAGGATTTACCATATTTGAGATTTACTTTTACAGAACCCAGTGCATTAATATTGACCTGTTCATCTGAATAAACATTGCCCTCTTTGAGCCGCGCCAGATGTTCATTATATTCAGGATTTGTGACGTATTCAGACCAGTCATTGCTGTTAAAGAAAGATTCGTTTTTTTCGTCAGAGGGGAGAAATACGTTGTTATCGGAATTCTTTTTATTTTCAGGCTCACTATTTCCGGCGGTCTTCTCAAGAAATTGAACCATTTTTTCTCTAAAACCGGAATGTTCCTGAGCCCCTGCATAATATATAACAGTGGTAGTGAGAATAATTGCGGATATGTAAATTATAAATATTCTATACATTCAGCTGTTGATCTGTATTTTATTATTTTAAACAGCTGATTATACAATACTACTCAAAACAGAGCAATAAAAATATTACCACATTCTACTCATATATGGATATGGGTTAATTGGTATATCCCCAAGTCTGATTTCATAGTGACAGTGGTTACCAGTAGCATTTCCGGTCATACCTACAAATCCTATTCTGTCTCCTTTATTTACTTTGCCCCCTTTGCCCACAGCGACAGAACTCATATGTCCGTAAATTGTATCATAACCGAATTTATGCTGAATCCGGACTGCTTTACCATATCCTCCCATCCATCCTGAAGATACAACTACACCCGGTGCAGTACACCGGATAACAGTACCGGCTGATGCGGCAATATCAATACCTGTGTGAAAATCTCTTCCATGGCCGAATGGAGATCTCCTCCATCCGAACAGAGAGGATATATGACCGGGATTTGGAATGATTGACGGCATATCCTGAATTACTTTACTTCGGACATCAATAAAATTCTTAATAGTTTTGATTGTGCTTGTTGTGCTCATTAAGTCTTTCTGTACTTCTTTCATGGCAAAAATTTCATCCGGAACTATTCTTTTATTCTTAAGAAGTTCCTCCATTACATCATGGTCAAAATCTCTGTATGCCCATAAATCTCCGACTTCATCTGTTCCGGCTGCAAGCTGATACAGGTCTTCAATCTCGGGTTTGAGGTCATCCATTATATCAGTTATTTCATTTGTAAGCTGCTCGTATCTGATAAGATCCGCTCTGATATCATTATATGAAAGGAGGAGTTTTCTCTCCTCATTCTTAATATTCCTATTTTTAATAACCGCATATGACGAGGTAACGATGATAAAAATAAAAAGGCTCAGGAAGAAAAATATTATAAATTTAGATATCTGAAAGTTGAAAATTTTCTTCTCATTATGCGGAATAAACATAACGGTCATTTTTTCATGGCCTTTTTCAACAAATCTTTTCCAGACTTTCTCCCTCTTTTTCTTAAAGATGAAGTAGCTCTCATAGAACTTTCTGGAAAATTTATTATGATAATGTCTTATTCTGAATCTCATTTTATCTTTTTTAACCTTATTCTCTTTTCGACGGATTTTGATTCTTTCCTTATTTAAAAACAACAATTTTATTCACCGCCCCCGCTCCCCCGTAATATAGGAGGTGCAGGGACAAGGGGTTTTATGCAAAATCAATTATTTTCCCGGAAAATATGATATTTATACAATTTTAGCAATATATATATATTTAGCAACAATTTTTCTTTTAAAATAAAGAGCTCATTAATTCGTTAATCGAAGCTGCTGCGATAATTTCACCTTCAAATCCTGCTTTTTTACTCTTACTGAGGTCTGCAGGCGAAACATAAATTTTTTTAAAACCTGAATAACGGAACTCCTGAATCCTTTTTTCAATTCCCGAAACAGGCCTTATATCTCCCGACAGTGAAACCTCACCGATAAATCCTGCTCCATCCTCAACTCTTTTCTCCTTCAGGCTGGAGGCGATAGCTGCTGCCACTGCAAGGTCACCGGCTGTTTCATTAATATTGAATCCGCCCGATACATTTATGAATACATCAAAATTACTGAGCTTCAGTCCGGCATGTTTTTCCAGTACTGCACAGATTATAATCAGCCTGTTCATATCAAAACCATCGGAGAGCCTTCTCGGATTTGAAAAACTCGAAAATGTGACAAGAGCCTGAACCTCAAACAGAATTGTCCTGCTGCCTTCAACTGCAGCTGATACTGCGTTCCCAGGCGCCGCCGATAAAAATGGGTTGAGAAAAATTTTATTCTTATCCACTACCTCTTCAAGGCCGGATTCTGTCATTCTGAAAAGGCCAAGCTCGTTAACTGAACCATATCTGTTTTTAAAAGCCCGCAGTACACGGTAATCTTTGGAAAAGTCCCCTTCAAAATAAAGAACTGTATCAACTATATGTTCAAGAAGTTTCGGCCCTGCGATGTTTCCATCCTTTGTTATATGTCCGACCAGTATAACGGGAATCCCTTTCTTTTTCGCAAAATCAACAAGCCTGGAAGCTGATTCCCTGACCTGGCTTACAGAACCTATTATTCCCGGGATCTCCGCTGAAAATATTGTCTGTATAGAATCTATGATCAGGCATCTGGGCACAATGCTCTCCGCAAGTTCAATTATATCATCAACTTCATTATTAACAGAGATATGAATCCGGGACATATCGATCGAAAGACGTTCTCCTCTCTGCCTTATCTGCACAGGAGATTCCTCTCCGGAGATGTATAAAGCATTCAGTTTTTCCGATATCTGCAAAGCAAGAGTTGACTTCCCGATTCCAGGCTCACCTCCAAGAAGAATAACTGAACCAGGGACAACACCCCCGCCGCATACAAGATCAAACTCGGTTATACCCGATTTGCCCCTGAGAGTTTTCTCTTTATCAACTGTACTGAGCAGAACAGCGGTTGGTGCTTCGCGAAGTCTTCTCCCTGATGAAGCTGCTTCAGTTTTTTCAGCTATAGTATTCCATTCGCCGCAGGAGGTACACCGGCCGTTCCATTTCGAGTA
The DNA here is from genome assembly GCA_035403545.1 of Spirochaetota bacterium. Lineage (GTDB taxonomy): Bacteria > Spirochaetota > UBA4802 > UBA4802 > UBA5550 > WRGT01. The sequence continues at coordinate 20,390 of DAONFJ010000001.1, read as the reverse complement.
ATCCGCACCGCATGCAGTACAGAAATAAAAATCTGTTTTCTTTGCCATATTACTGTTTCTGCTTGAAGAAAAGTTTTGAAGGATCCTGCTTGAGATCGCCGAAAAGATCTCTCGCCGATTGTGACGCGTCTTTTATGTTATAATAAATTTCTTCATCATTCATAAGCTTCCCAAGTGAGCCTCGCCCCTGTTCAAGTCTCTGTATAATTTTATTGAGATTACCTGAAATCTCAGACATATTTTTTATGATTATTGTCACATCCTGTTTATTTTTTTCAGATAAGCTCGCCATGTTCCCTGTAAATCTGTTGAGCTCATCCATGAAGAGTCTCATCTGCTGAGAGAAAAGAAACACACTGGCCTTTGTGACAAGAACAGTCTGCCTTATATCTCCTTTATTATCTCTTGAAATAGCATTAAGATTTTCTATGAATTGTTTTGAATTCTTGAAAATATCAGCCAGCATCTCACCGCCGCTCTCATCCTGCATAAATCCCTGAAAAATCAGCATCATCTGGTCAAAACTAGGAGGATCAATTCCATAAACCCGGTCACCATCTTTCAGAAAATCCTCAACATTGACAGACGGAGGAACGAAAACATTTATATATTTGCTGCCGATTATACCCTTCGTAAAAATTGCGAACTTGGTGTCTTTGATCAGTTTGTACTTATTATCTATCCAGACAACCACTTCCGTCTTTTCACCGGACTGCCTGATGGCAGTAACCTGTCCGATTTTTATCCCGCCTGCAATATTCACCGGCGCCCCGACACTCAGGTCATTCAAAAATCCGAAATATATTCCCAGTTCATAACCTGATCTTGCCACATTAATTTTAGCAAGGAGAGCAACAATAAGTATGAAAATAGTGAAACTCAACGTTATGATAAATCCGACTTTTGCTTCACTGGTAAGCTTCATAATTACCTCCGCCTGCGCTAAAAGAGAACAAAAGGGTATGTACTCCTGAAATTCTCATCAATATCAAGTATTTCATTACATTAACATTTAATCAAACAAAAATTTATTTTACAATATACACAGGATTGATTACACTTTATAAATACAGATGCATAAATATCTTACAGGCACAAAAATATTATGCTTTAATTTTAAAGAGGTAAAAAATGTCAGAATGCATGATCTACATCACTACAAATTCATCAGAAGAAGCTGAAATCATAGGGCGTAATCTTGTTTCCAGACGACTGGCTGCATGTGTAAATATTATAGAAAACATGAAATCTATCTACCACTGGGAGGGGAAGATTGAAACCAGCCAGGAGGTAATAATAATCGCTAAAACAAAAAAAGCACTCGTTAATGAGCTTATTGAAAATGTAAAGACTCTTCATAGCTATAAATGCCCATGCATCGTAGCAATCCCAATTATAGACGGGAATGCTGATTATATTCAATGGATACGAAATGAGACAAAATGATGCATTTACCTTGTAGTAGTTAAAAATCTATAATCACTACATATTTTTTGCCCCGTACTGTACGGGCTAAAGATTTTTAGCCCCAACAATTCTTATTGACAAACTTTATCTAATTATTTCTTATGCAAAAAGCAATATAAATCCGGAGGATTCACGTGGGAAAACAGTACAAACCAGTTATAAAAAGAAAAAGAGCTAAAAGAAGATTAAAGAGAAAAAAAATTGCTCTTAAAGCTAAATTAGCCGGTAAATAGAGTACCATAATATCAGGTACTCTTACCTGATATAGGTTTCAGGATTGACCGGGAATGTTTCACAACCTTCTCCGGTAATAACAAGAGCATCATATCCGGATTCCGTTTTATCTAAAATACCTTCTCCATAAAAATCAAGCCAGTATCCGCTGTCTCTCTTCTCAGGAACATAGAGGAGAATTCTGTCAATTAATCCAGTCCTGTTTTTTCTGAATGAAATAAAAGACTTTATCCCCTTTTGATCAAGAATCGCTTTTGCAAGTAGAGTTCTCTCTTCAACACTACCCCTGCCATTTGTTAAAACTGATGCAGTGTCCCCGGGACTGAAATTCACGCTGTCCCGCTTCGAGACTGATGCCATAACATAAAAATGTATCCATTTTATTATATTTTCTGTTTTCTCATTTTCAGAAATTTCCATCTTCACCCTAATCGCATGTTTTCCAGAATATGAAATAACTTTACTGTACCATTCAGCAGCAGCACTGTCAGATGAAAATTTTAAAATTTCTGATACTACACTTTCACTATCACCCTCTTCAAACTTTTCACTAATCACAAATTTAATAATTCCATCGGAATATTTCCCTGCTGGCAGAGCAGTTCCTTTATATCTCACAAGAGGTATAAAATTTCCATGGCATATTACTTCATATTCAAGCTGTGAAATATTTTCATACGGGGCTTTGAGGATCAGTTCTTTAAGCAGAGTAAAAATTTCTGTTTCATCTTTCCGGTATTCGCCGGAGTATTTAATTACAGAAAATTCCTCCTCTCCGCTGCATTTATAATTTACAGTTAATCTGTTTTTACCGGTTAACCGGGATTTAAAATCTACAGCAGAAGGAAGCCCGTCCTTTGCAGTTAAAACATAGAGAATCTTAATTCCGTTAATGCCAGGGACACTTGTTTTAATTTCTCCTGACGAATATTCTATTTCTCCCTGAGAATATTTTTTTTTCCGGAGTTTACTCCCCGATGGAATAATGTCCTCGCCTTCAAGCACTACTCTTCCAGATTCAAAAATGTGTATCGACACTTTTCTTTTTTTCCCGTTCCATCCGAATTCAGGGTGCAGGTCTGTATATATCCCGGTATAGTAATCATTCGCGCCAAGAATACTGTTTTCATAAAGGTCGGATAAATCCCGCATCATTCCTGAGTCTTCATCAAGCGAATACCCTTTTTTCCAGTACATTACCGGATCAAGTCCAAGCTCCATCTCGGCAAGACCGAGCTGGTAGTAAAAGTCAGCTTCATCACTAACAGCCGCTCCTTCAAGAAGCGACTTCCTCCATAAGTTATTGTCACCCGACAATTTTGTAACTTCCGGGATCAAATATCTGAACCAGGGATTATTTCCTGCTGAAGAGCAGAGAGTGAGTGCCTCGGAATATTTTTTTTGACCACATAACAGATAGAAGTATGACTCAATTGATTTGTCTGACACCTGATTTACTCCGGCAGATTTCATTATCCCGCTGAATTTTTCTTTACCCCTCGTCATATAGAAATCAGCAAGCCACATCTGGTGCATGAGGGAATCGGGAAATGTTTTACGGAATTTTTCAATACCCGCATTGAACTCATCATCCATGCCCATAATGTCAAGGAGAGGGATGAATTCCTGATAAGCGAAAAAGTATGATGGAAATTTTTCTGTAATGGAAACTCCAAGTTTATAACCGCCGATATAATCGCCCGACTGAATCAGCTCACTCATCCGGCGTGTCAGGACAAATGGTTCCTGCGGTTCCGATTTTTCTATTTCATCGGAACTAAAAATTTTTTCTGCCGTGAAATTATAGCTATAAACTGAACTGCTGTGAATCAGTTTTAGCGGATTATGGTTTTCATCTGTAATCATTCCGCGGATAAACGGATAATCATTTTCTGATCCGCACTGCATCTTTACCTGTATAGTATATCCCCTTGATCCTTTAAGAGAGAAGGCTTTAGTAATTTTTTTCCCGCCGGTTTTATTCTGTGAAATTCCCCGGCCGTTGACTATAAGTTTGTATTCAGCGTCTGATACAATCCAGATAATAATTCCGGCTTCAACCGGAAAAGAACATGAAGCATAGTATGTTTCATCAGCCTCATGTTTATATTTAAACGGATACAGTAATCCATTTTCATCTGTTGAAAAATTTATCCCTTTTTCAATGTTATCAATTTTAAATATTTTCTCAGGATAAAATTCATAATCAATATCCGGTTTACCGTATCGCCTCCATGGTCCGGAAATATTCCACTTTTTGATGATTGAAAAGCTTTTTATGCTCTCATCATCATTACCCTCCAACTCATCAATTGACAGCCTGAGGAGCTGTAATGTGAGAGGAGAGCCCCCCTTTTCTTCTTTAAGTTTTTTGGCGGCTTCCTTAAATGTCAGGATAATTTTCGTCTTTCCTGCCGCTGGCGCAATTTCCATGAGTTTTTCAATATAAGACGGAATCAGTTCACCTGAAGGGTTCTGCAATATTTCATATGAGAGTTCGCCGGCAAGGGTTACTGAATTATTTTCGCATGGAGGAATAACTGCCGGAAGGAGTATTTCCGGACCAGGCATTAAAAATGTCAATGTTATCAAAACAATAAGACTGTTTCTCTTCATTCAATATTCTCCGATGATGCAGATGTTGCTAACGTGAATTCATAAACCATAAGAATTATATTCACACGAACCTCAAACTCCTGAATTCCCCGGAGGATTTGTTCTCCGCACAAAGAAGCAGGCACAAGCCGGTATATAAAGAGAAGGATGAATAAAAATGATTTCACCCCTCTTAATAATCTGTTTGACAATTATTAACAAACCCATTTTAAATAGTACAGGAAAAAAATGATATCTGAGAATCTATGTTAAAAATCTATCCCCTTTCCGAAAGGAAATCTTTATATCCGATTCTTGCATACTGGTCATATAACAACTGGTATCTCACACGAAATGTTCCCTTTAAACTCGTTATGCAGGAATATAAAAGACGTGCAGAACTGGAAGCTCTGCCATGTTCATTTGTTGCTTTCTGGGATGAACTTCCAGTGGGAATGGTCTCGATAAAGGAAACTGATATGCTCAGGAGACAGGAACTTTCTCCCTGGTTATCCGCGCTTTATGTTTCACCCGAATACAGAGAAAGAGGTGTGGGCACAGAGCTTATCAGGGCTGTACTGAATTATTGTTCCTATAAAGGTTTTAAAAGAATCTTCCTTTTTATTGACTGCAGGTTCATGAACAAACTCGAAAATTATTACGGGACGAGGGGATGGATTTTTTTAGATGAAGATATGGATTCTGACGGGAACAGGACTAAAATTCTTTTTCATGAATTGTAGGGGTAAAAGACTTCCACCCTCTACAACGCATGAATGATTTATTCAATGGTGATGATGATCTCCGTGATCATGGTGGTGGTGCCCTTTTTTATGCTGTATACCGTGTTCTATATGACTGATCAGCTTGTCCATGTTGGTTCCCCTGGTAGCTGAGACTTCCATTATCCCGGCATCCCTGTTAAGTTCACGCACCTGCTTATAAAAAATATCTGTGTCAAAATTAGTCGATTCTATAATATCCATTTTGTTAAGTATAATAAGATCAGCTTTACTGAACATCACAGGGTATTTATGAGGCTTATCATGTCCTTCGGATACCGATACCACCATCATAACTTCATCTTCACCGAGAAAAAAATCAGCAGGGCAGACGAGATTTCCGACATTTTCGATTATAAGGCAATCTATTTTATGAAGGTCAAAGTTTGTCAGCGCCCTTTCAATCATTGAAGCTTCAAGATGACAGAGGCTATGTGTATTTATCTGGTAAGCATTTATATCAAGTTTTTTCAGCCTGTCCGCGTCTGCAGATCCCTGGATATCACCTTCGATGACCGCAATTCTGTATTTTTTTGAGAGCTCCGGGAGAACTGCTTCAAGCAGGCTCGTTTTACCGGCGCCGGGAGCGCTCATGATATTAAGTACGAAAATCTGATGATCGGCCATATTATTCTTTATATTTTCAGCCAGCTTGTCATTCTGATGAAGAAGGTCTTTTTCCAGTTCAACGTAATGCATTTGAATTCTCCTATTGTTCTATATCAATTGAATCAACGTACATTCTGTCGCCTGAAACTATCCGTACAGAAGTTGATCCGCATGTACTGCACTTAAAGATATAATCTTCCATGACTGTTTCGCCATTGCACTGGCTGCATGCAAGAATTGTTTTTGCTGATTTTATATTTATTTTCGCATTTTCAAAAACAGATCCTTTCTTAGCTACTTCCATTGCAAATTCAAGGGCATCAGCTGAAACTGAACTGAACTCCCCCACAATTATATTAACTTCGTTAACTTTTTTTGATCCGTTTTTTTCCGCGGCATCTTCAACTATTTCCCGTACACTCATGGCAAGGCTAAGTTCATGCATTATATACTCCGTAAATTGCCTGTCCGACAGATATTCCTGCATCGTTGGCAGGAATCTTTCTGTTAATAAAAACTCTAAGTCCCTGTGACGCAAGCTTTTTTTCCGTTCCGGCAAGCATTATCCTGTTCTGAAAAACTCCTCCGCCTAACACAACCTGATCAATTCCGTTTTGTAAACATATACCGTGAGCCATTCCCGAAATACCTTCAATTAATGAATTATGAAAAATTTTAGCCAGATCTGATATTTCTTCGCCTGCTGTTTTTCTTTTATACAATTCTTCAATCAATACTGATGAATTAAATTCAATCAACCCGTTTTCAACATTACACGGGATGGGAATAAATTCTTCACTTCTGCTTTTCAAAGCAAGCATCTCAACATATATAGCTGCTTCCGCTTCATAAGATACATTTTTAGCAAATCCAAGAAGTGATCCGGCAGCATCAAATAATCGTCCGGCACTGGAAGTAAGAGGTGAAAATGCCCTGTTGCCTGAAATCCTAAGTATATTTTCAAGAATCCCTTTATCCACCCATGAACAGGCATCCAAAAAATGTTCAGAACTCAATAGCCCGGAAAGAATTCTCCACGGCTCATGTATAGCTTTCTCACCGCCGGGAAGCGGAAAAAGGGAAAGCCTCCCCTTCCTGATGAATGAATGAATGTCTCCTGTAATGATTTCTCCGCCCCAGATTGTTCCGTCGTTCCCGTACCCTGTCCCGTCAAAAATTATTCCCGCAGCATCGCCGCTTAATCTGTTTTCAAAATAGCATGAAAGAAAATGTGCATAATGATGCTGTACCTGAATCAATCTGATATTTTTTTCCCCGGCGAATTCTCCCGCGAATGAAGTTGATTCATAATCAGGATGAAGGTCCGCAACTGCCGCATCCGGAGTAATACTGTAAAAGCGGGACATTTCGTTTACTGTTTCAGTAAAATGTGCGAATGTATCCGGAGTCCCAAGATCTCCGATGTGATTACTTGTTACCAGATTATCTTCTGACACTACGGAGATATTGCTTTTAAGTTCAGCTCCCACAGCAATTATTTTTTTTATACTCTTTTGCGGAAGTTTAACAGGAAAAGGCATTTTTCCTCTCCCCATCCTTATACTAATCTCTTTCCCTTTATAAATATACGATATGCTGTCATCCGCTCTTTTGTATATTTCCCTGTTATGCGTTAAAAACACATCGACTATACCGGCAAGTCCGGAAGCAGCTTTACTGTCATCAATAATAAGCGGGTCGCCCGAGATGTTGGCGCTTGTCATGACAAGAGGTATGTTAACCCGGTCAAGAACAAGCTGGTGAAGCGGGGTATACGCAATCATTATTCCGAGATAACCATTATCCGGGGCAATATTGACGGCAATTCCGCTATCATCTTTTTTCCGGACTATTACGATTGGGGAGACTTTTGATGCCAGAAGGTTCTCTTCTTCACTTGTCAGTTTTACGTATTCCCGTGCAGCTTCAACAGACTTGAACATTACCGCAAATGGTTTTCCCGGCCTTCTTTTTCTGTCTCTTAATTTCTGAACCGCAGTGAAATCAACAGCAGAACAAGCTATGTTATATCCTCCTAAACCCTTTATCGCAGCGATTCTTCCATCAGACAGCGCCTCAACAGTTTTTTCAAATCCTTCAACTGCCGGCCCGCAAACCGGACATGAAAATCCTTCGATATGATAACGCCTGTCCGAGGAATCATTATATTCATTACTGCACTGTTCGCAGAATGGAAACTCCGACATAGATGTCTTATTCCTGTCGTACGGCATATCTTTCATATAGGTATATCGCGGCCCGCAATTACCGCATGTTATAAAAGGATAGTGATATCTTCTGTTCTGCGGATCATAAAACTCTTTACGGCAGGCTCCGCACATTGCTATATCAGGAGGTATGCTGAACCTTGTCGGGCCCGATTCGCTGCTCTCTATTATATCAAACGTTTCTTCACCTAGAACAGGAGGTATCTCCTGAGATGAAAAAAATGATATCACTGCATTTTCAGGGATAAAAGTATTAAATTGATCAATGTATTGCCGGACAGTTTCATAAGTGCCCTGAATTTCGATTTCAACAGAATCCCTGGTGTTATAAATTTTTCCTCTAAGCCCCATAGACACAGCCTGCTTCGCCATAGCGGGACGAAAACCTACGCCCTGAACAATCCCCTTAATTATTATTTTAGCTCTTTTCAATTTCACTGTTTTCTAACCTGCAATCTCCATTTAACAAAAATATTGTCAGGAGGATATCTGTTAGTATTACATAATACATTTTTGTAAATAAAATGTTTCCTGTTTTGAAAAAAACTTACCTGAGTTATATGACAATTATTTTAAAATAACCATTTTATTATTATGCCCGTATTCTATTATTTTTCAGGTATTGATTAATTCGGGAGTAGAAAAGATGATGCAGGCAAAAACGAATTTGAACAATTTTATCAGAAGCGGTTCTTTTTGAAAATATTCCGTAATAATTATAATGAGCAAAAACAGACCGCTGCTAAAACTTAACAGTAAAACCTTTCTCTTTAAATATTCTAACACATGATTCCACAACTTCAGGATCAAAATGAGTCCCTGAATTATTCTGGAGCTCACCAAAAGCCGCATCGAGCCCGAGAGCCGCCCTATAAGGCCTGTGAGAAGCCATCGCTTCAAGAACGTCTGCGACAGAGATTATACGTGCCTGTATTAAAATATCATCACCTTTAAGGCCGTTCGGATATCCCGATCCGTCCATTTTTTCGTGATGCTGAAGTACTATATCCGCAATCGGCCAGGGAAAATCTATGTTTTTCATGATTTCATATCCCATCGCCGAGTGAGTTTTTATAAGAGCAAATTCTATCTCATTGATCCTTCCCGGCTTGTTCAGGATTTCTGACGGAATCGCAATTTTGCCGAGGTCGTGAATCTGCCCCGCAAGATTAACACTTTCGATTATATCCCTGCTTAGCCCCATATCTTTCGCAATCTCTTTCGCTATATCGGCAACTTTTTTCTGATGGCCTGCGGTATAGGGATCTCTTGTTTCTACTGTTTTAGTAATCGCTTCGATTGTCCCGTACATCGCCCGGGTAAGAGTATCCATGCTTTCCTGAATTCTTCTGTCATACTCAACCTGCTGGGTAATGTCCCGGACTACAAGAACTGCACCTCTTAATTTACCGTTCCCCAGCCTGAGGGGAGTGGAGGTAAAATCTACAGGGATTCTTTTATCTCCCGCTGTAAGATAATTATTGAACTCTATATAGTTCATAGACATGGGGAAAAAAACATTATCCCCTTCCTTTGGGTCGCTCCCAAGTTTAACAATTTCACCAATAGGCTTTCCAAGGATATCATCTTTATCAAGACCAAGCATCCGGCCCGCTGCAGCATTGATATAATCAACATCTCCCGACTCATCTATAACTATTACGGCATCTATGATAGAATTCAATATTGTAGAAACCCTGTTTTCATTTTCCTTTACCTTGCTTTCCATCTGATGCCTCAGAAGAGCCATCTCAATTGTCGCACGGAGATCCTTTTTATTAAACGGCTTTATTATATAACCGTAAGCATTACTCTCTTTAGCTCTTTCGATGGTGGAATAATCTGATGATGAAGTTATGTAGACGAATGGTATAGAAATACTGCTGTTTATGCTTTTTGCCGATTCAATACCATCAAGCTTCCCTTCAAGATTAATATCCATCAGGACAAGATCCGGTTCCTTTTCATTTATGATTGCAACAGCTTCCTCTCCCGAAGAAACAGCCCCTGAAACATAATATCCGATATCAAGTATATATTTTTGAATTAGTTTTGAAGTAATTCTATCATCTTCAACGAGTAAAATATTGTACATCCTGCACCTTTCATTTTTTGAGAAATTATAAAACATATGAACATTTTACGGCCAGATAAGTTAAACAGTTCCGGTTAATTATAAATAAAAGTAGTATTACGATTTACACTTATTACCAGTAATTTAAATTTTTATTAAAATAATCACAATATATTACTATTTATTATATAAAACACTCATTACTATGATACATTAATCTTTTACAAAATGCCATAAAAAATTGATATATTAAGACTCATGCAGTTGTATAAAATCATATTTTTATAAATAATTCAATATTAAATATAAATTTTGTTTATTATTGCATCATTATTCATTAAATGTATGTTAAAGCTTTTAATAACACATAATCCTGCCGGTTTAATTTTTTTTGAAAAAAGTTATTGTACAAAGAACCGGCATTTTTTTATTACTAATATGTCGTGTCAGTATAGTTATTAGTACTAAAAAAGGTTGGACATTAAAAAAGTCTTCAAATAGATGTATCTGATTTTTTCAGGAGGTAATGATGCACAGTTTAGGTATTAATATCGGATCGTCCAGCATTAAAGTAGTTCTGATGGATGAAGAGAAAATGTTATTACAGAATGTGATTGAACATGAGGGTGATTTTCTCGCAGCAATTAAAAAATTAATCTTCAATGATGAGATTCCGTCTGACAGTAAAATTCTCGTAACCGGTACAGAAGGGCGCTATCTTGTCAATTCCAACAATGTAATTGAAAGTATATGCGTAGAAGAAGCTATCAATAAATTAAATATAAAAGCCGATGCCGTTGTTTCACTCGGCGGAGAAAATTTTGTTGTCTATACGCTTGATGGTAACGGAAAAATCATTACCAATTTTTCAGGCAACAAATGCGCGTCCGGAACGGGAGAATTCTTTAAACAGCAGCTTGGCAGGATGGATTTAACACTCCGTGATATTCAGATAATACCGGGAAGCGCAAGGCCTCTTCCTCTTTCCTCGAGATGCTCTGTTTTTATGAAGAGCGACTGTACTCATAAGCTGAACAAGGGTGAAGCAACCAAACACGATATAGTTCTTTCTCTCAGTGATGTAATGGCAACAAAGGTTGTTGATTTCCTTAAAAGAGCGAAGATCAGGGATGGCCGTGTAGTCCTTACAGGCGGTGTTACAGAGAACGCTTACATCATAAAATATATCAAAGACAAACTCCCCGGAATTGAAATTATAGTCCCCGAACAGGCAAAATATTTTGAAGCCTATGGCGCGGCTCTGCTTGCCGAAAAATCAGGAAGCCCCCTCCCCACTCCGGAGATGATTTTTAAACAAAGCGAAATTGCATATGGAAGATATCCATCCCTTAAAAATTCAGAAGGGAGAGTTAGATATATTGAGCCGCTTAGAGGCAGAATCAGGGCAGACAGAGAATATATTCTCGGAATTGACGGAGGTTCAACTACAACAAAAGTCGCACTTGTTGATTTTGAAACAGACGAAATTGTAGCAGATTACTACGGCAGGACCCACGGTGACCCGGTAACTGCGCTGAAAAAATGTATTTCCGAAGTACAGGGCCAGATCAAAGAACAGATCGGCGATTCTAAAATAAAAATTACACTTGCGGCAACAACAGGTTCATCGAGAGAGATACTCGGCGTATTCATGGAAACTGCAGGAATCTACAATGAAATTATTGCCCACGCTACCGGTACAACATACTTCAAGAAAGATATTGATACTATCTTCGAAATCGGAGGACAGGACGCGAAGTATGTTTACCTTAAAAACGGAGTACCGATTGATTACGCGATGAACGAAGCATGCTCTGCCGGTACAGGTTCATTCCTTGAAGAATCTGCTTCAGGCGACCTTAATATAAAAGATGTAAAACAGATCGGCGACATAGCCCTGATGGCGAGCTCTCCCTTAAAGTTCGGAGAGCACTGTTCAGCTTTTATCAATTCCGACATCCGGAAGGCGATACAGTATGGAGCTTCGAAAGAGGATATCACCGCCGGAATTATTACATCAATTGTTTCAAACTACCTCAACCGGGTTGTGGGGAACAGATCAATCGGGCAGAACATTGTATTACAGGGGGGAGTTGCAAAAAATAAAGCTGTCCCTCTCGCGTTCGCGATGCTTCTTGATAAAAACATTACAGTTCCTCCAAGTCCAGAACTTCTAGGCGCGTTCGGTGTGGGGATTCTCGCAAAACAAAAATTCAATGACGGGCTTCTTGAAAAAGGATTATTCGATCTTGATCAGCTTATGAACACTAAAATTATCAACGAGAAAGAATTTACATGCAGGGCATGTGAAAATTTCTGCCCGATAAAAGTTTTAAATGTAAACGGGCACACATATATGTTCGGAGGAAGATGCAACAAGTACGCCAACTCCAGGAAAAAGAAGGTAATTGATGAAGCTTCCGTTTTCAACTACATAGATTCCAGAGAGGAACTGATGTTCGGAGAATGTTCTCCAAACCCGGCCGCTCTTGAGAAACGGAAAGATTATGTGGTAGGAATTCCCAGGGCTTTTTCTGTTTATACGCTATGGCCGTTCTACTCATGGTTCTTTCACTCCCTGGGGATTGAGGTAAAACTATCCGATGAGATACTTCAGGAAGGTGTCGCGAAAGTTGAAAGCGCATACTGCTTCCCTGCGGAGATCGCCCATGGAGCTGTTCAGTCTATAATAGAATCTGAAGCTGATTTTATTTTTGTTCCGCACTTCAGGGACATGCCGAGTTATGAGAATGAAGTGCATGCGAATTTCTGCCCGATTACACAGAGCCTTCCGTATTACATTAAGAAGGCTTTCACTGAAATTGACGACAGGATGATACTTGCTCCGATTATCAGTTTTAAATACGGAAAAGATAAGGCTCTTGAAGGAATGCTTGAATTAGCATCCCAGCTTGAGGTTTCTGAAAATGAAATTGAAAAGGCCTTTAAAATCGCCTACACGAAGCAGGAGGAGTTTTTTGAAAAATATAAAAACCTCGGCATCGAAGCAATCGAGAGAGCGAGAAAGGCAAACCACCCTGTCATAGCAGTTCTTGGGCGTCCATACAACGCGTTTACAAAAGATGCGAATATGGGTATCCCAAAAAAATTCACAAGCAGGGGATATTCAATAATACCGTTTGACATGCTCCCTTTTGAGGAAACCCGGATATTCAATAACATGTACTGGTACTATGGGCAGCAGGATATGAAAGCGGCATCATTTCTGAAAGATGAGGATAACATATTCATTACATATATCTCAAACTTCTCATGCGCACCCGACTCGTTCATGCTCCATTACATAAAATGGATGATGGGGACAAAACCTTTCCTTATACTGGAACTTGACTCACACTCTGCTGATGCAGGTATAGATACGCGCGTTGAAGCATTCCTCGACATCATCGAAGGATACAGGCTTAAATATACCGGAGACGATGACAGCAGGTATGACAACGGGCTTAGATTTATCAATAACGGAAAAGACCCTCTCCATATTTATGATGAACTTAACAGCCGGAAGATAGAACTTTTCGGCAATAAAAAAGTTAAAATGCTCCTGTCTAATATGGGAAGGCTTTCAAGTGAACTTCTTGCGGCTTCACTCCGCGGAGTCGATATCAACGCTGAAGCCATGCCTCTCCCTGACGTGTATACGCTCCAGACTGCAAGAAGCTTTATGTCCGGTAAAGAATGTCTTCCGTCACAGCTTGTACTTGGAAGCGCCCTTAAATACTTTCAGTCGGAGAAATACAGGAAGGATGAAATTTATCTCCTTTTTGTCCCGACAACAACCGGTCCATGCCGTACAGGACAGTACTTTGTATTCTACGAGAACCTGTTCCGCGACATGAGACTTGAAAATGTTGTGGTAGTGACGCTGGACTCCGAAAATTCATATAACGAGATGGGGCCATCTTTCTCAAGAAGCGCATGGTGGGGACTTGCCATTGCAGATTACATGAAGGATATTGAAACATCACTCCGGACATGTGCGGAAGATCCTGCTGCAGCGATCGCGAAGTATGACGAACTCTGGCACGGACTAATGGAGATTGCGGAAAAAGATATCAAGCAGATACTTCCCGCACTTAAAATGATAGCTTCAGAGATTAAAAAAATTCCTTTAAAACAGAAAGTTGAGGATGCTGCAAAAGTTCTGATTGTCGGTGAAATTTATGTAAGAAGAGATGATTTTGCCGTGGATGAACTTGTGCGTATAATGAGCCGAAAAGGTATAATCGCGAAAGTTTCCGGAATTACAGAATGGATATACTATACCGATTTCACCAGGAGACATGAAATTCTGAAAAAATACAATCTCCTTCCATGGTATAAAAAACTCATTTCAAAAGAGCTTCGAGAACTTATTCTCTGGAGAATCGAAGAGATGTGGAAACACAGCGTTGAGAAAAAAATCAAAAGCGCGCTTGCTGAAACAAACCTGATTCCGACTACTCCTCATGACATGAAGGAGATTATGGGTAATGCCAACGAGCATTTTGTTACGACTGAACTCGACTCGGAAATATCAATCTCAAGCGGAGTTGCATCTACCGCTATGATGTATGACTACTCGGGAGTAATAAACATCTCGCCGTTCGCGTGCCTTATAGGCCGTGTTATTGAAGGCCTTATTACACCATGGAGCAGAGACAGGAACTACCCGATAATGTCAGTGGAGATTGACGGGTCTGTACTGCCGCCGAATATTGTAAGCAAACTGGAGATTTTTATGCTGAATGTTCTGAGGTTCAGGCAGAATCCTGATATTTCAGAGCTGGTTGAACGCGAGAGCAATGTTGATTCGTCTATATGCAGAAAAATAATCAGATAAAAAATTTATAAGGGGCGAAAGCCCCTTATGATCCTTTTTCTTACTCTTCTTTCATTTCCTCTTTTGATTCTTCCTTGTGCAGCGGGCTTGTCTTTTTGTAATCTTCGAGATTTTTAAAGATTTTTGTTTTATCATCTTTAAACTTTTTCATAATGTTCTCATAGGCTTTTTTGTATTCCTCTTTTACTTTCTGAACAGCCTGATAATTTTTCAGCTGTTCTTCCTGCACCTTGTTGCATTTCTTTGCTAAACTCTGGAACTTATCTTTTATCTTCGCATTTTTATCGCTGTAATCTTCCATAAGATTTTCTATGCTGCTTTTGGATGCTTCATTCATCAGAATGTTTTCTTCAATTTTAGATTCGGAGTTTATGATCTTCTCGCCCGATAAAGCAAGGTCCTCTTTTGTCGCGGCTTTTTTCGTAGATTCACTTAGCTCTTCCAGTTCCTTCGCGCTTGTCCCGCTCTCTTCTCCGAAATTATTAATATGAGTTTCATACTTCTGAGCCTGCGCTTCAATATTATCATTAAGAGATTCATCCCTTGCATTCTGCCACTCTTCAATATTACCTTCATTTTCTCCGCTTACCGGCTCTCCTGCAACGTCCGCTTCAACGGAGTACCCTTCATTAAGTTCAACCTTGCCGTACGGATTCCTTACATCAAGTTTTCCCTCAGTAAGTTCAATCCTGGAGTCTCCGCCTTTACTTACACCCATTGTAAATTCAGTTCCGCGCACGGCACATATTGTTGTAGGAGTTCCAAGCTTATGAACACCTTTTTTCAGCTTAACGAATTTCCCGTTAACTTCTCCTGATATAACAGCGACATTTCCTGAATCATTAATATTCCTGCTTCCTATCTGGACAATAGTGTCTCCTTTGATGGTGATTTTACTTGAATCATCATAGAGAAGTTCAACCACACTGTTCTTTGCTGTCTTAATGATATCTCCGTTGGAAACAATATCTCCCATCTGAAGCTTAACTGTCTTGCCGTTCCTTGTGAGAGTGGAAGATCCGAGAAAAAAAGAAACTTTCATCGAATACCCGAAAACCGGGAACAGCGAAAAAAGCAATATACCTATCATAATAATTTTCATTTTAGATTTCATAACAGTCTCCATTTGATACTGATTTTGCTGATATAATAATAAAACAATGCCGTGATAATTACAACAAATTTTCGTACGCGGATTGTCCGCCTCTCCGCAGGTATACATTAAAAAAAATACCTTCCCTCGCTGAGGCGGCATCTCCCCCATAAAAAAAGGGGAAAGACAAAAAGTAATCCGAAAAACATTAAACCCGGGAGGAGAGCATTAAGTAATTTTAACAAAATAATTGTATCAAAAAACTATACAATTAATTAAATGACCGGTATAAATATTAATTTTAGAACAGGACTAAATGAATAACTACGATATAATAATTACAGGTACAGGACCCGCAGGGCTTTTCTGCGCCATAAACTGTGCGGATAATCCGGCAGCTAAAATTCTTGTACTTGAAAAAAACAGCTCCCCGGGAAAAAAATTTCTTCTTTCGGGAACCGGACAGTGCAACATTACTCATACCGGAAATGTTTCTGATTTTACCAGGCATTACGGTAATGGAGGAGACTTTGTCAAACCCGCATTGAGCGCTTTCACTCCGGCAGCAATGATAAATTTTCTGCACGGCAATGATATCCCTACAGTGGAAAAAGAGAACGGTAAAATATTCCCTGAATCGATGAGAGCTATTGATATACTATCCATGCTGATTGAACTGTGCGAAAACAAAGGTGTAGATTTCAGATACGAATCACCGGTTGATGAAACTGTTTACGAGAACGGAGAGTTTACTGTTACTATTGATAATGTTGAAAAGGAAAAGTTCCATGCTCCGGTACTGGTTATCGCAACCGGAGGAGAATCATATCCTGCGACCGGTTCCACCGGTGACGGTTTTAAATTCGCAGGGAGTTTAGGGCACAAAATAGTTGCCACTGCTCCGTCACTCGCGCCGGTACATATACGAAACTTTTTATTTGCTGAACTATCCGGCATATCATTCAAAAACAGAAAAGTATCACTGTTCAATAACGGAAAGAAAACTTACTCATCCGCAGGAGATATTCTTTTTACGCATAAAGGTTTATCCGGCCCGGCCATACTCGACATGAGCAGATATGCAGGCAAAGGTGATATTATTGAAATATCACTTGCAGGTAAAACAAGTGAAGAGATGAATGCCGATTTTATAGCTGAATCCCGCGCACAGGGGAAGAAGAGTATAAAAAATTTTCTGAAAAGTTATGATATCCCTGAACGGCTTATCATAATGATTCTCGCACAGGAGGGTATCGATCCTCTGAAAAATGTTTCAGAGATAAACAAAACCGAACGCGTTAAGTTATTCAAATCTCTCGGTGAGCATCCTTTCATTGTTGAAGACATAGGAAATTTCTCAATAGCAATGGCTACTGCCGGCGGTGTATGCAGGGATGAGATCGACAGGCGAACGATGGAATCAAAAATTATTTCCGGGCTCTACTTCGCGGGTGAAGTAATTGACATAGATGGAGATACTGGCGGATATAATATACAGTGGGCCTTTTCTTCGGGGAAAACTGCTGCTGACGGAATTAAAAAGAAATTATTACTTTTAACAAAACATTAACATGCATGGACAGGCCGCAGCCTGTCCATGCACAAAAATTTCTGTTTCAGTAAAAATCAGACATTAAACAGAAAGTGAACCACATCACCGTTTCCTACAACATACTCTTTCCCTTCTGTACGGAGCTTGCCGGAATTTCTCGCACCGGACTCTCCGTTGCACCCGATAAAATCTGCAAACGCAATTACCTCTGCACGGATGAATCCCCTTTCAAAATCATTATGTATTACTGACGCAGCTTTCGGAGCTTTCCATCCTGCCTGTATTGTCCATGCCCGGACCTCTTTTACTCCTGCTGTAAAATAGCTTATAAGCCCCAGAGCATGGTAACTGTGCTGGATAATCTGGTCAAGCCCCCCTTCGGCGACTCCAAGTGATTCGAGAAACTCATTCCTCTCGCCATCACTCATGCCGGCCATCTCCTCTTCGATCTTTGCGCAGATTTTTACAGACTTCGCGTTATGCTTCGCCGCAAAATCATGAACTGTTTTTACATGCTCGTTATCTCCGGCTAATCCATCCTCATCAACATTCGCCGCATAAATAACAGGCTTTAATGTAATCAGGCGGGTCTCTTTTGTAAGTTCGATAAATGCATCGGATTCCTTTTCACTGAAAGTAACCGCAGGCTCGCCGATGTTAAGGTGTCCGAGAAGTTTCTTTGCAGTGTCAGCCAGAGGCTGCAGCTTCCTGTCGGTTTTAGCAAGCTTCTCCAGGCGCATTACCCTGTTCTCAACTGCCTGAATATCTGCCAGTATAAGTTCTGTGTTTATAACTTCAATATCGCGGAGCGGATTAACATTTCCGTCCACATGAATAATATTTTCATCTTCAAAACATCTTACAACATGCAGAATTGCCGATGTCTCCCTTATATGAGAAAGGAACTGGTTCCCCAGTCCCGCACCCTGCGAGGCGCCTTTAACAAGGCCTGCAATATCAGTAAACTCGACAATCGCCGTCTGAACTTTCTGCGGCTTAACAATCTCAGAAAGATGAGAAAGCCTTTTATCAGGAACAGCCACAATTGCCTTATTCGGTTCTATTGTGCAGAAAGGGTAATTTGCCGCTTCCGCGTTCTGAGCCTTTGTGAGAGCGTTAAAAAGTGTCGATTTCCCTACATTCGGAAGGCCGACGATACCTATACTCAAAGCCATATTTTCTCCTGTAACTATACGTTTATCTCCGGTATACTTCTTATAAAACAAACTGTCAATGTGCACCCGCCTTCGACGGACAGAAATTACTGCAGCTGCATAAAACAGTTTTATCAAAGATATAATTATATCTGATTTTTAAATTTAACTGAAGTAAGACGCGACCGGATTGAATCAGAAAGATTACTTTTTTTTAATGCCAGCTTCTGTCAACTAAACAATAAAAAATATTTCATCTAATTACATTCCCCAAACCCCCCGGAGGAGGGCTTAAAGATACTTTGCAAATTACCTGTTCCATTATATAGTGGATAATACATTAAAGAAATAGTTCCCTGCATTATATAATTAAACTTGCACGGAAAGTTAGATTAAAAATTACAAATTTTAAAATGCGCCTGAATATGATCGAAGTTTTAGCTCAAATTGAAGTGATTTTTAAAGCCCACCTCCGGGGGGTTTGGGGGGCCGCTCAAGATGCGGGTAATGGTTACATAATAAGATGGGGAAGACAAAGAAGTGTATAAAAAAATCATCCAGCCGCATAATTATAATCGACGTAAAACCATTCCATATTACCATTGGTTTAAAATCCCTAATTAATTTTTCACAAGAGTACTTATTATGAATAGCCGACAGACGCGAATAGGAATACTGGCAATGGTAGCCACGGCTTCTCTCTGGAGCATAGGCGGGTTGTTTATCAAAGTCATAGACTGGAATCCCATGGCGATTGCCGGCCTCCGGAGCTTTATAGCTTCACTTGTTCTGCTGATTTATCTTAAAAAACCGGAACTTCATCTGTCATTTCCGCAGGTAGCCGCGGCAGTAGCCAATGCTGTAACAATGCTTCTTTTTGTAATAGCCAACAAGACCACAACCGCAGCAAACGCGATTCTGCTTCAGTATATAGCCCCGATATTCACAGCATTTATAGGCGCCGCACTGTTAAAAGAGCGGACGCGCATTGAACACTGGATAGCCTTTGTTGTAGTTGCCGCAGGGATGATAATAATGTTTATGGACAAACTGGGCGGCGGGCAGATGTTTGGAAACATTATCGCACTCACATCAGCCGTGACATTCAGCCTCTTCTTTGTCTTTATGCGGATGCAGAAAGACGGGTCGCCGTTTGAATCAATCCTGCTTTCGCACTGGATTACTGCAGGAGTCTGCCTCCTGGTATCGTTTTTTCTTCCGATGCCGGATTTTACTATTAAATCTGTCGGTGCGATTATGACTCTCGGGATAATTCAGATTGGTATTCCTTCAATTTTATTTGCAGTGGCTATCAAACGGATAACAGCTGTATCTGCAAATCTCATCGCGGTAATAGAACCTGTTTTTAATCCTGTGTGGGTATTCCTTGTACTGCACGAATCCCCCGGAATCAATACCGTAATCGGCGGCGCGGCGATCGTTGCAGCTGTCACAGGCGTATCTATTGTAAGCAGCAAAAGACAATCAAGACAGAATAGAATTTCAGCAGAGTAATCCGGTAACATCAATTAATATAAAAAATGTTAAGCATGAGTTTTATACAGAGAGAAAACTTTTTTCTAATAAATTTTCTTGACTCTGATAGTATAAAAAGTATTATAAATCGATAGTGCAGATTAATTCTGAAATTTAATAAGAATGATTTTATATGGAGGAGTATTGTAATGAAAAAATTAGTAATGCTTTCAATGATTGCGTTAGCTGCGATAGGATTTATCGGATGCGGGTCAGAGGATGGAAC